>JAYTBG010000143.1:0-11258 GCA_043737055.1 Chitinophagaceae bacterium
CCAGCCCAAAATCAACGGACTGATTGCTAAGCCCTGTAGTTGCCGGGCAATTATAATGCTCACCCCGCTGTCTACCAAAACCTGTTTTAATGCACCAGCCCCGGCAACGATTAATAAAATGGGAGCAACATCTTTTACGGCTTCAGCATAATAATGCATGATTGTTTTTACTGTATTTTTTTGGGCAATACCTAAAGACCAGGTGGCAAATAAAAGTGCTACCAGCAAAACAATTACAGGATCGCTGATAAAAGAAAAAAGGGGCTGCAACTTTTCACTTATTGTCAGAGCATGGGGCAATGCGGTAATGACTATAAGCAAAAGTGCAGGGAGAAGCGCCGAAAAAAAACTGTTGATGACACCCGGTAATTGAGCAAATGTTTTGGGTGCGGTCTGAAATATTGCCAGCGGCTTTGTTGTTATATTTTTTATGGTGCGGGCAAATAGCGGGCCCGCTACCACAACTGCGGGGATGGCAACAAGGAGTCCGTATAAAAGAACTTTGCCTGTGTTGGCATGTAGTTGTATGGCAATGGCAGATGGAGACGGATGCGGCGGGAGAAAGCCATGGGTTACAGATAATGCCGCCAACATTGGCAAGGCAGTATATACTGCAGGCAAACCGGTGCGGTAGGTTACTGAAAATACCAGCGGTACAAGCAGCACAAATCCTACATTATAAAACAAGGGTATGCCCACAATAAACCCGGTGAGCATCATGGCCCAATGAAAATATTTTTTACCAAAAAGTTTGATAGAAGTATCCGCAATTTTTTGTGCGGCCCCACTCTCTGCCACCAACTTGCCAATCATAGCGCCAAGGCAAATTATTACAACAAGGTCGCCCATGATGCTACCAATACCGGTTTTTACAGAGCCGGTTAATTTATCAATGGGTATGCCCAGCCAGAAGCCGGCCAGTAAAGAAACTATCAAAAATGCCAGGAAAGTATTGAGTTTTGCCCAGGCGATTAATAATATGAGAACAACCAGACACAGCAGTACTATGGCAATGATCATATGGGCTTAAATATTTTTCAGAAATCAGAATAATCCATCGCCTGCAAAAATATGATATCAATATGCGAGACATTGTTTTGATAAATGAGCATTGACGATAGCTTTTTCCAAACCGGCGACTCTACAAAACTTTTCCAATGAGCATCCCTATCTGCCTTGTTTTCGAAACTGGTCATGTACATAAGGTTAGGCGTATGGCTGCCGGCAACCACTTCTGCATAAAAAACTGCATTGAAATTTAGGCTTTTAAACAAATCTATTTCGCCGCCCTCATTAAACATATGCACTTTATTGGCAAATATTTTTTCCGTTGCACTCTCATAACTGCGGAGTTCATAGACCCTGTCTTTCTTAGGTGAGCTGAGTTTGGGGAGTGTCATCACGGGCGCCATGGAAAAAGCCTTCAACAAGATAACTTCCATTCTTGTGTAAGCCGCATCAGTATATGTTGCATTTATATAGGAAGCGCCAGCTTTTTGGTAGGTACTGTCCTTCTGTAATTTGGCTGCTATCGCCAAATGAGCTTCTGCATTCTTTATGGGTAAATAA
This sequence comes from Chitinophagaceae bacterium, assembly GCA_043737055.1. Lineage (GTDB taxonomy): Bacteria > Bacteroidota > Bacteroidia > Chitinophagales > Chitinophagaceae > Ferruginibacter. The sequence continues at coordinate 1,570 of JAYTBG010000143.1, forward strand.
ACATACATCGTCTTCCTGGCCGATGTGTCATTAGCTATGCCCCTGAAGACGCCAATATTCTTATAGCCATATTTATGCAACGCAGGTATCAGGGCGTCCTTAAGATATTTATTTAAGACCACTTCTTGTGCAACGCTGCTATAATGGTAAACAGTGAGCTGGTACATTTCTTTTTTTATCCCATCGCCGCTGGAGGCTGGCAAAGCAGCTAAAATAAAACAGCCAAGCACAAAAATTTTTTTATAATTAAGCAACTTCATAGCAATGAAATATTTTGATTGAAGTAACAAATTAATTCAATATATCTGTCAGCGTGTAATTAGTTTTTGATCAATTAGTCTTGTATTCTCCCAAAAGCGATTCTTAATTGAAATGTGAATTTTATACTAAAGCCGGAATACCATTAAACGATTGGTTAGAAAAAGATTCTTAGGCACAGTAACGATTTATTTACAAACCTTAAGCATCATCCAAAATGAAAAAACTATTTATTTATTTCACGCTTCTCTCTTTGGGCAGCGCTACTATGGTAAGTTGTGGCGCCGGCAAAAACGCCAACAAGGGTATTCTCGGTGGTACCAATATAGGTGGCACTGTTGTAAAAACAGTAGCTACTGTGGTAGGCCTTATCCTTCTTTCCAAATTGCTAAAATCTGTGCTGAATACAGTTGGTGGGAGCACAGCTTTTGCAGGATTATCCCAAAACCAACATTTTACAACAAGCTTTAGCGAGGATACCAAACTCAGCTCCTTTGCACAAAGCGATCTAACCAAAATAGCCTTGCAAGTACTGGTGGCCGAAAAATATAAGATACCGCTTTCTACAGTTGTGAACAATTACAATAGCTTCACTACCGCCGGCGATCTCGCTACTTTTATCGGTAAAAATGCAGATGCTAAAATATTGGAGGGTATAAAGTAAGGGCTAGCCAGGCTACGAACATCACCAATCTTACACTTGTTATTAATTTGCAAAGACCCTTTCTTGGATGGAGCAAGGGTCTTTTTGGCTTTAGCACAGGCAGAAATCTTCGTCAATATTTCTACTTTCAAAATGGCGAATAAATAAATGCAGATGGATATTTGGATTTTAATTAATCTATTATTCAAAGACCGATGTAACGGATCTGGGTACTATAATATTTTATATATTTACTTGCGATTACCCATATTACCCAAACCATTTTAAGCCTGTGTGAGTTGCTTGCCGCGGATTGTTTATAACAAAAGATCAATAAATTTTCCAACAGGATTTTTTGCGCTACTGGCCCGAAATGCCACATATTGCTTTAAACCGATGTCAGAATCAGAACAAATTCATTTACACTTATCGGCATTCTTTGCCGTATCGCCAGACCTTGTTTGCATTGCAAGCAAGGACGGATACTTTAAAAAAGTAAATGGCTCGGTATTGCGGGTGTTGGGCTACACCGAGGAAGAATTATTTGCCCGACCGATAGCTTCGTTTATTGTGGATGCAGACAAAGAAACGACCCACATTACCAGGCAGAAATTATTGCAAGGCGAAACCCTGATCAATTTTTCGAATAGGTATAAAACCAAGTCTGGCAACATTGTGTGGCTGGAGTGGACCTCTATTTATTTTACACATGACGAGGTTGTTCTGGGTATTGCTAAAGACATAACTGCCCGGAAGACCCAGGAAAAGTTGGTGGAGGACAAGTACAATAAATTTAGAGGACTAGCGACCCACTTTAAAAATAGTATTGAAAAAGATCGCAAAGCCATAGCCCATGGGCTTCACGAAGAACTAGCCCAGTTAGCGTCTGCGGTAAAGATGGAACTGGATATCCTGCCTCTTGTGATGCCGGATCTGCCCCAAATTGCCCTTGCTAAAATTGGTCAGGCGTCCGAGAAAGCACAGCTTCTTATCCAGGGGCTTCAACGCCTCAGTTTCTCCATCAGTCCCGCCTTGCTCAACGATTTTGGTCTTACTGCCACCATGCAGTGGCTCGCCAAAGAGTTCACCCGAATTAATGCGATACCCTGCAGTTTTACTAGTGCTTATGAAGAAGATCAATTAAGCAGTGAAATTAAAACAGATTTTTTTAGGATATGCCAGGAAGCTTTAAACAACGTAATGCTACATGCTGCACCCAGCAGTGTGGACATCCAAATTTATGAATCTCCATCCCACATTACCTTAACTATCGTAGACAATGGGCAGGGCTTTGAGCTGGATAAGATGCACAGTTCGGGCGGGCTCACCCACATGCGGGAGAGAGCTGCCTCCATCAATGGTAAGCTTGAAATTGAAACCGGAGTTGGTAAAGGAACTAAAGTAGTGGTCGTAGTGGAAAAAAGTAATGGGCTTGCCAAATAATAATTCGCCGATAAAATTCAAATGACAGACATCCTTAAGCAAAAAAATAGCCCCTCCGTAGAAACGGAGCGGCCTTTTCGATTGCTTGCCATATGTAAAAGTCTTAAAATATTTTTTGTCTCGTAATGGTATTTCTCATTATCTTGTCAGCCGATTGATTTTGAGGCCTTTTCTTTGCCTGCCTGTTCTCCGATTGCTTGCCTTTTGTAATTCTCTTCAGCTTTAGATAACAAATGTACACGACTACTTTGCAGTAAGAAAACCAAGTTGTTTCCATAATTGTTACGCTAAAGTCAATATTAATTTCCCTATCCCCTTACTGTATTGATTCCTGTCATTTAAATCACATGATGTCCAAAAATTTTATGCCCTTCAAATTGGCGTTTCAAACCGTGATAAAGTGCGCTTTGGTAAAGATTTCTTAACATTCAGAACGATGAAGTTGATCCAGTGATTTTGCAAGTGTGGATCATCCCGATCAAAAAAATAGCCCCTCCGTAGAAACGGAGCGGCCTTTTCGATTGCTTGCCATATGTAAAATTCTTGAACTATTTTTTTTGGAATCGGTTTTCTCCTTATCTTGTTTACCGATTGATTTTTCGGCCTTTTCTGTGCCTGCCTGCTACTTCGATTGCCTGCTTTTGTACTTCTACCAGTTTGATAAATCAAAAATAACAACTACCCTGGTAGTATTAAAGTCAACTTATTGGCGAGCAGCGCATGCTGAAGCCAATTCAATTTTGCTGCAAGGCTCGTTCCCACTGCCTGTAGCACCAAAAAAGATACGATGCCCAACCGATCAACTGATATAGTTTTTCAGCTTATTCGTTCTCTTCAGAAATCTGAAAAACGAAATTTTAAGCTGTACATTAAGCGTAACAGCAGCAATGAAGATTTAAAAATAATCGAACTCTTTGATGCCCTGGATAAACTAACTGAGTATGATGAAACGCAGTTGCTTAAAAAGTTAACCTCTATTAAAAAGCAACAGCTTTCTAACACCAAGGCCCATTTATACAAACAAATATTAGCCAGCCTTCGCCTTTTAAAAAGTGCAGAAAGTATAGACTTGCAATTACATGAGCAATTGGAATACGCCCGCATCCTGTACAACAAAGGCCTTTATCTGCAAAGCTTAAAAATTTTAGAAAAAACAAAAGAAATAGCCATATCCTATAACCAGGATAGTTTTTTACAACAGGTAATTTCTTTGGAGAAGAAAATTGAAACCTTGCACATTACCCGCAGTATGCAAAACAGGGCCGAACTGCTTACAACAGAAGCAACAGAAGTAAATGAACGCCGCAGAATGATAACTGCTTTGAGCAATCTTGCCCTTAAGTTATACAGTTGGTATGTTCAGAATGGTCACGCACGGGACGAAGATGATGAGAAACACATCAAAAAATATTTCAAAGAAAACCTGCCGGAAAATGCAAATCTACAAACTGGTTTTTATCCAAGACTCTATCTCTGCCAGAGTTACGGCTGGTTTGCTTTTATACGCCAGGACTTTTTAATGTACTATCGCTATACCCAAAAATGGGTAAACCTTTTTGAAGAGTATCCTCACATGATAGGGGTAGAAACCAGCCATTACATAAAGGGTATGCACAACTTGATGAATGCACATTTCGATTTGCGCAACTACCAAAAACTAGCGCTGACTTTAAAGCAGTTTCAAAAATTTGCAGAAACAGATATTGTTACGCAACATGACAATAACAGAATTCAAACTTTCGTATACATCAACAGCGCAAAGCTGAACCTGCAAATGAGTGTAGGTAATTTTAAGGAAGGCCTCATGCTCATTCCCAATCTGGAGGAAAACCTTGATGAGTACAGTTTATACCTGGACAGGCACCGTATTTTGGTGTTTAATTACAAAATTGCCACGCTGCATTTTGGGGCAGGCAACTACGAAAAATGCGTCGACTATTTGCGAAAGATTATTAACGATCATGTGGACCTTCGCAGTGATTTGCAATGCTATGCCAGGGTGCTGCACTTGATGGCGCACTACGAATTAGGTAATACTGATATTATAGATCACCTCATAAAATCGGTTTATCGCTTTATGGCTAAAATGAAAAATCTTACGGTAATAGAGGAGGAAATGTTTAAGTTTTTAAGGAAGTCTTTTCATGTTCCCCGCCGCAGCCTGAAACCAGAACTTGAAAAGTTTTTGAACGCCATCAAGCAGTTTGAAAAGAGCCGTTTTGAAACCCGGGCATTTGCATACCTCGATATAATTTCGTGGGTAGAAAGTAAATTGTACGATAAGCCGATGAGCCAGATCATCAGGGAAAAATACCTGGCGAGTAACCGGCGTTTATCTTACGGGATGTTATAAGATCATGAGGCCACAGCCTCGGATGTCACTATTATCTAACCGCCCAAGCACTTCAAACGATCCATCATTGTAAAGCCGGCCTACATCATCTGTGGCTATAAATGCACAACTGTATAGATTAGCTAAGTCTATGATATTGATTGCGCCACTGGCTGCTGTTGCACCAATTGATTGCGCACTTGTGACCTCGAAAGGATCGTCTGCTGCACGCAGTAATACTTTGATCCACGGCGCTGTTTTAAACAGGCCATCTGCTTTAGAGTAAGCCTGCGATAATAATTCCGTCATACCATATTCCGAATGAATCGGCAACTGGCCAAAATGCTGTTGCAACCGGGCGTGTACTTCCTGCCTTGTAAGTTCCTGCCGCCGTCCTTTCATGCCACCGGTTTCCATTACTACCGTATGGCTTAAAACTGACGGATATTTCTCGGCAAAATCTAGCAAGGCGTAAGTAACACCAATTAGTAAAGTAGGAATGTGAGCTGCTTCATTTTGCAAAATTGTTTGCTGCAATTTTTCATACTCATCAAGATAAAAACCGCTTTGGGGATATTTGGAGGAGTGAATGAAATCCTGCACCATGTAAACCAAAGACGAATCACCTCGTTTGAGATAGGAGGGTAGTAACCCGAGAACGCAATAATCCTTCACGCCTCCATAAAACAAATGAAATGTATTTTTAAAACTGTCTTTATAAAGTTCAAGGTTCTTGACAAAGTGCCTGCTGTTGATTTGTCCCGAAGTACCGCTACTCTTAAATATCGTGGCGGCTGTAAAGGCTGTGGTAACCACTTCCTTTGTTTTAAAAAACTGGATCGGAAGAAATGGAATTTGCTCAAGACGTTTTACGGCTTCCGGGTTAATTTGGAGATTCTTACAAAACTGCCTGTAGACATCGTTGTGTTCATACTGAAATTTAAGAACCTCCAGGGCTAGAGCTTCCAGTCCATTTTCATCTACCAAAAAAATTTTTGATTCAATATCCTTCGCAGTGGTTATCATCCTTGCTGCAAAATTGGCAAAAAAAAGTTAATTTAAAACCTGCTGGTCCCGCGGGTTTTTAAAAAGCTATCACAGGCACCTCTAATATGGAAAGGGTTGTGTAAATTTGGAAACAATTATAATATATGAGGAACATTTTATCAATTGCTATCCTGTTGCTTGCCTTTACGGCGTGCAAAAAAGATAAGTTCTCAACTGAACCCCAAATCAAATTCGAATCTGTGGACCCCAACGTGGCAAGCATTCAAATAGGAAGCGAAATTCCCGATATCAACTTTAGCATAACAGATAAAGAAGGCGACATTGGGCAAAAGCTTGGTGTTGACACAGCATTTATTTATCTTAAAAATAACCTTACTGGTAAATCAGACTCCGTGCCTTTTCCAAATTTATCTACCGCCGGCAAAGAAAGTTTTCAAGCGGATGTTTCGGTGTCTATTAATAAAGTTTTAGAGTGTAAATCTTTACCGAGTGGAGCCTTACACGTAGACACTTTGTATTTCGATGTATATGTAAGAGACTTTGCAAGAAATAAAAGTAATGTCATTACTACCGGGGCTCCTATCTTTTTCAGCTGCCGGTAATGCGTTGGTTTCGGTTTCTCCTATCACATTCCATATTTGCTTCGTTGTGTGCAGTGGCGCTTTGCTATCAAACATTTGTTTTATTGCATATTGAACACAGTATTGTTTTATATGCATTCGTATTTTTTTCCACTCTTAGCAGCTATAATTTTTACTGGTTTTTAAGTAAGTATAGTTTTGGGCAAAAGCTGGGTCTAAAACAGTTTTTGCGAACCAATATTGTCTACGTTATTTTATTTACAACGGCGGGGCTGGGCATGTTGTATTGCCTTTTTTACTTGCCTCATATACTCACTCATGTTGCGGTTGCCATTTTTCTCACACTCTTGTATAGCATGCCCCTTTGGCCGTTTGCATGGGCAAAATACTTAAGAAAAGCCGGCCTGCTAAAAACTATTTTATTGGCTTCAACATGGGCTTATGTAACGGTCATTATTCCGGCTTCATCAGGTATGGCTGCAGCAACTGCACCCGTGGTAAGCCTCTGGATTGCACGTTTTTTTTTCGTGGCCATGCTCTGTGTTATTTTTGACAGACGAGATATAAAATTAGACGAGGCACACGGCGTGCACAGCATAGCCACCGACCTCTCCAAGGCAACACTCAACAGACTGATGCTGCTAGCCTTTCTCATTTACCAGGCAGCAGGGTTGCTTTTTCGTTTTTATTTTTCTGACCATTACCAACTCATAGTTTTTATCATAACGGGGCTGGCGGTGGGTTGGGTTTACCTCCTGTCACTTAAACCCCGAGGGTATTTTTTTTATTATTTTATTGTAGACGGATTAATGCTATTCTCCGCCCTTGCGACATTCATCGCTTCTCTCATTACTGGTAGATAAAGGCTTTCAAAGTTGGTGCTTGCAAATTAATATGAGACTTCACCCGATCCTATACGAAGGTAAATACCTTTTATTCTCAGGGCTACATTAATTACTTTTGCAGCAGAAAAATTAAAAAGATGGCCAAAGTAGCTAGAAAGAAGTCACTAATTACCAATGAGTCTTACGAGTTTTTGAAACAGTATGTAAACAATGCCTCACCTACAGGTTTCGAAACCAGTGGGCAGAAGCTTTGGATGAAATTCCTCGAACCCTATGTAGATGAATTTTTTACCGATCCTTATGGCACCGCCGTTGGGGTAATTAATCCAAAAGCACCCTTTAAAGTAGTGATAGAAGCACATGCTGATGAGATAAGCTGGTTTGTGAACTATATTAATCCTGAAGGCTTAATATACCTGAAGAGAAATGGTGGTGTAGACCACCAGATAGCACCCAGCATGCGGGTAAATATCCACGGAAAAAAAGGCTTGGTAAAGGCAGTTTTTGGCTGGCCGGCCATTCACACACGAATGAACAGCGTAGACAGTAAAGAAACCGCTCCAAAGGTGGAGAACCTTTTTCTTGACTGTGGCGCCCGTACTAAAAATGAAGTAGAGGCATTGGGAATCCACATAGGTGCTGTGGCCACTTACGAAGATGGCTACGACGAGCTGGCCCACGATTTTTTAATTGCCCGGGCCTTCGATAATCGTATTGGTGGTTTCATGATTGCGGAAGTGGCAAGATTGCTTTATCTAAATAAAAAGAAGCTTCCGTTTGGTTTATACATTGTAAATGCGGTGCAGGAAGAAATCGGGCTTAGGGGTGCAGAAATGATTGCCCGCAGAATAAAGCCTGATGTGGCGATTATTACAGATGTTACCCATGACAGCTGTACACCCATGATTAATAAAATTATAGAGGGAGAGTGCATGAGTGGCAAGGGGCCATCGCTTTGCTATGGTCCGGCAGTACACAATAAACTCCTTGACCTTGTTTTAAAAACTGCTGAAAAATCTAACATTCCTTTTCAACTTAGAACAACCAGTCGCAGCACTGGTACTGATACAGAATCTTTTGCCTACGCTAACGATGGCTGCCCGTCTGTACTTATTTCAATACCATTGCGCTACATGCACACTACGGTAGAAATGCTTCACAAAAATGATATTGAAAATACTGTGAAGCTTATATATGAAACCCTTCTTGGTCTGACACCAAAAACCAACCTGAGCTATTTTTCTTAAAAAAAATTAAGCGCTGGTTACCGCAAGAAGCATTAAACTAACATTATGGAAGATAGATTTGCGAAATATTTTCAGCTCAGCTTCAACCTTTTTTTCACATTTCTCGCATTTATTGGAGGGTTACTTTTAGTTCTGCTGAGTTTAAAATATGTCTTTCGCCTGCTCGACTATATTCCGTGGTTTGTTTACCTTTTTGTACTTTTCATCATCATTGTACCGGCCACTTTATTCAGCAGCATTTTTATTATCTATTTTAAACGAACAAAGGCTCATCCTTCTCTTGCAGTAAAATATATTTCTCAAGGCTTTTTTGGTGTGGCCCTCTTATGTTGGGCAGCCGCCCTCGTGATGGATATGATAACATTTTTTAAAACAGGCTCCCGGGAAATTGGGTCTTATTACAGCTATAATATCTTTCTGCTTACCGCCAGTGTAGCTGGTATTTTTTTAGTAGGGGTAATGCAGGCGCTAACAGCAGATAAAGAAACAGATTGGATGGACAGAAAGAAGGAAGGTGGGCCAACGGAGTGAGGTGGTGCAAGGAAGTGCAGCACCAGTATCCTTGCGAAGTCTTGTTAATCTTGTGACAGGAATAGATGATATTTATTCTTGACTGTTTACACAAAGCTGGCCGTTACACACCAAGGCTTAAACATTTCTAAAGTTTGCGGAGAGAATGACAGGCTTAAATTAAAAAACCCCCCTGAGGAATCAGGGGGATTATTTTTTAACCCTTAAAACAACCAACATGAAATTAGTTGAACAAACCAAATACGCTTTAAGGACATATTTAGTTTGCTGATTTTTGCAAATGAAATGTTAAAGGGCTGAAATTAGTTTTAAAATGTGTTACGTGAGAGCGATGTCCAGCACCTGTTGCATTGTTTTTACATAATTAAATTTGATGCCTTTTATAAACGCCGGATTGATTTCCTCTACATCTTTTTCATTCTGCACACACATAATTATTTCTTTTATACCAGAACGTTTTGCAGCCAACACTTTTTCTTTGATGCCTCCTACAGGCAACACCTGGCCTCTTAAAGTAATCTCACCCGTCATTGCCAGGTAAGGCTTAATTTTTCTGCCAGTAAATGCACTTGCCAGGGCCGTCATCATGGTAATGCCGGCACTTGGACCATCTTTGGGGGTAGCGCCTTCTGGTATGTGAATGTGTGCATCTTTTTGGTTAAAGGTCTCCACGGTAAGTCCCAATTTCTTACAATTGGCCTCCAGCCATGTAAAGGCAGTAGTAGCACTTTCTTTCATTACATTGCCAAGGTTACCCGTCAATTTTAGTTCTCCTTTGCCATCTGTAAGCTGTGTCTCTAT
>JAYTBG010000144.1:0-1877 GCA_043737055.1 Chitinophagaceae bacterium
TGGTGCATGGCCAGCCACTACAATATCCCTGAGCAGTGCCGTGTAGCTTTCTTTATTAAAACCATTTAAATAAGCATCGTGGGTTGCTGGCACTTGCGCATACGTGGCGGTGAGAGCCGTATGAAAAGCCTGGAATGCAAATAACGTGGGGAAGCCCTGCATTTCTATAAGCTGGGGTTCCAAACTGCCATCTTTGTTTTCGCAAATGCCAAAGTCAAATACCAGGCATTGCGGGTGTGCATCTTCGCCGGGTACCTTTAAGTTTTTAGGGATGCTGCGATCAGTAATTCGTTTAAAATTATCAGCAGTAATTACATCTAAAATGTCATCGCAGGCAGTCAACATTTTACGGGTGAAATCTTTCGGAATAAAAATAGGCGTTTCTGCAATCCTAAACTCCAGTGCACCGCTGTGCAACATTTCAACCTCCCGGAGATAAGCCTGGTATTTTTCTTCACTAAAATTTTGGTTGAAAATTGTCCTAAGTTCTTTTTGCATGGAAGCTCATTGAGATTGTAAGCTAAAATAACGAAAAGAATGATGCCATACAAAGATGCGGCGGCAAGGATAGCCCTCGCTACTCCTATGTGCTGGATCCGAAAGATTGAGGAAGTGAAAATGTGGAACTGATAAAAAAGGGGGCTAGATTTCTACCGGCTGCATTTTATCAATCGCATTTTGTAAAAAATTTGGCAGTACCCGTGCGTAGGTGAAAAGAATTTTATCGGGGTCGTTTAAATGATCGATCATTGAGTGCCACTTTTCTTCTCCATAATTATTGATCACCGTTTTTTTCTTTTCTTCGGTAAGGAGGTGCAGCGTCATACCTACGGCATCTGCCTCGGGGTGAAATTGCGTGCCAATCATGTTTTCGTTAAAGCGCATGGCCATGATGGCTCTTTCTAACGGAACGTGTGGTCGTATTTTTTCGATAGCTAAAATACAGGCACCGCTGTCTTGAATTTGGTTGTGGCGAGGTTCAATCACCTGGTAGTCCCGGCTATCTACTGCATAAAAGGGATCTTTCAAACCCCGGAAAATGGGTTCCTGGCTGGCATCCTGTAAATAATGAATGGGGAATACACCGAAGGAAGTGCTCTTTCTTTTAGCTACCGTGGCTAACTCATAGTGCCTGCACACCAACTGAAACGAATGACAAATAAAGAAGACCTGTTTTTTAACAGCATTCGCATCATTGGCATTAAAGGTTTCTACGTTGTTTAACCAGGCGAAATATTTCTCTTCCCATACGCTGCCTTCACTCTCAAGCGGGCTACCCGGTCCTCCGCTGGATATATAAATGTCGAAAGACAGATCTGGTAGTTCCCGGTTGATCCTTACTTCAAACTCTTCCCGGTGAAGGTCGAGTTCATTCATCTCACCAAACTGGTTAAGAATTTCCCTTATACATCGCATGCCCTGGTTTTCTGCTCCTTCATACAAGTCCAGGATGGCTACCCTCACGGTGGTTTTTTCCTTCCAATTCATGCGGCAAAACTACCAATTTTTTAAAACATAGGCTGCGCCGAAAGAGTGAATGTTAAAAAGTGTAATGTATGGCAACGGGAGTGCTGTTAATGCGAAGGGGCCATGGGGCAGTATTCATCCTATTGTTTAGTACCTTCGCCGCCTTATTATGAAAACAAAGAGTATAAAAAGAGATAAGGTAAACATCATTACACTGGGCTGTAGCAAAAACATGGTGGACAGCGAAATACTCAGCGGACAATTGCTAGCCAACGACATTGAAACAGTGCATGAGAGCAGCCGGAGAGATCACAATATTGTAATTATTAATACCTGTGGTTTTATAGACAAAGCCAAAGAGGAAAGTGTGAATACGATCCTGGACCATGTGGAGCTAAAAAGGCGTGGCA
>JAYTBG010000145.1:0-1876 GCA_043737055.1 Chitinophagaceae bacterium
AGCCAGTTTACCCGTAATTGTAATGCTTTAATTGTGGACATTTTTATGTGATAATACGAACACACGGCTAACATGGCAGGGTCACAAAAACCTTCATTTTCTGTACCAATAATGCGTAATGAGTCTTTATGTAACGGATGATTTTCATCAATTGTCTGATAGTTTTTATTCTGAATAGTTGTAAATGAACTTCCCCAGGAATATGCATAAGAGGTAGTATTAAAATACTCTTGTGCACCCTCTCGCACACTCATACCCTTAGAAACAGCATAACTTGTAAGAATATTATCGCCTTGGGCCGTATTGTTTAAAGGCAGGAACCAATCTGCATGATTCCTAAAAAAGTAAGGTTTTTCAATCCTCCCATATCCTGTAAAGACCATCTTATATGCGTATCCGTTAGAAGCATCTACATAGTCGTCTATATGTTGCTTAAACCAGCTGAGAAAACTAGCTGGCGTCATGGGTGTTTTGGTTTGCATCTCATCAAGAATAGGACCTACTTCCCATTCATTCCAACGCCACGCACCTGGAGCATACATGAATTTTAGATTAGGATTTGCAAGATAATTTTTGGCCTTGAAGGCAAGTAAAAACTTCTTAAATTCTGCAACAAAATCAGGATGCCACATAGCATAGAAATTTGCAGGGCTTACAATATTTTGGAAGAAATCAAAATAAGGCACACCTACATCTCCGTAGTGTAAAATGGGTAAGTTTGGATATTTTGTTTTTAGCCATATCGGGCAATGAAGGGTGTCAGAAGCCCAAATACGCAAAAAAAAAGGTTTGTTTTGGGCAAAAGCATTGTCAAAAAGATCCCAGTTATACACGTTCTCCGACGGATTTAGCATTCTCCACGTAACAACCCCCGACAGCGCATCAGGGATGCCTGGTACATCGAACAACCCGGCATTCGAAGACTTTACAACAGAAGCCGGCAATGACCAATCATCTTCACCTGCAGTTTGATTTAAAGGATTTGATACAGATTGACATTGCACATTCAATGAGTGTGATAATATTAAAAGAACAACTATGAATTTTAAATTTGCATGTTTCATGCCGTTTAAAGTTGTATTTATCATGTGCCAAAAATTATAAGGAGAGTTCTGGAATATACCCAGCCACTGCATTAATATATAATAATTAAATTAATAACGGAATCAGCCTGTGATTGTTGTAATTGAGCGGTATCCGGTTCTGCTTCCCGGTAACATTAGCCGTAGGAGACATCGAATAAAAAAGTGCGGCCTTTATCATCAATAATTGTCAGCCTTTATTTTTTTGTTTGATTAGTTCCGCAGATCGTTTGTGCAATTACGCAAAGTCACCTGGTCATTCCTTTGCAACGAATGAGAAAGAGTAGGCCAGTGATCAATATTTTGATAGCTTAGTGCTTTATGCAGCATCCGTCAAAAGTATTATTGTATGCTGGAGCATCTGCTACACAGGACTTAACGCCACATGAAAAAAATAATCACCAATCTTACTACCTGGGTTTTATTAGCTATCGTGGCTGGCGCATTGCTTGGCCACTTTGATGCGGCTACTGCTATTAAAATGCAGCCGCTCGGTAAATATTTTATTGAGGTCATTAAGTTATTTATTGCACCCATTATCTTTTTGACCATCTCTCTTGGCATTAGCGGTATGGGCAGTTTAAAGAAAGTAGGCAGGGTAGGAGGCAAAGCCCTTTTGTATTTTGAAATAGTAACCACGCTTGCTCTCATCATCGGCATCGCAGTATCATGGGTTGTACAGCCGGGCAGTGGTGTAAATACTGCAGCGGTAAAGGGTGGAGACATAACGGCATATACAGGTGCGGCCACTACATTTAGCTGGTTAAACTTTTTCAAGGAAAATTTGACCATCC
>JAYTBG010000146.1:0-1872 GCA_043737055.1 Chitinophagaceae bacterium
CATTTTTGGGAGACAATGAACGCAGCCGGAGTGTTACAGGTTCCTTTGGCAGTTTTTGTATGGGATGATGGATATGGAATTTCTGTTCCTAAAAAGTATCAAACAACTAAAGAATCTATTTCCAAAGCTTTAAAAGGTTTTCAAAAAGAGGGAAATACAAATGGTGTAAAAATTTATAATTTAAAAGGGTGGGATTATGCAGGTATGTGCGAAGTGCTGGAAGGTGCGATAAAAGAAATGCGTGAAACGCATACTCCTGCATTGTTTCATGTAGAGGAAATAACACAGCCGCAGGGCCATTCAACTTCGGGCAGCCATGAACGGTATAAGGAGCAGCAACGTTTAGAATGGGAAAAAGATTGGGATTGTATCAGGCAAATGAAGGAGTGGATACTATCTAATGCTCTTGCAGAAGATAATGAATTAGAGCAGATAGAAACTGAAGCCAAAAAATTTGTAAGAGAGAGTAAAAAAAACGCATGGGAAAAATATATTAATCCTATAAAAGACCAGGTGGCCCAAACGGTAGATCTGTTAAAAAATTTGGAAGAGGAAAATCCTCAAATAAAAAAAATAGTGGATGAATTATCTGCTCAGAGAGAACCGCAAAGAAGAGATGTGATGAAGTCTCTGGCCACAGCAATTGAATTTAATAATGACCCTGCCATTGTAAAATACTACGATGAGCTAACAGCTATCAATAAAGATCTATACAATACTTATCTCTATAACGAGGGTGCAAAATCAGCATTAAAAGTTGAAGAGATAAAACCTTCCTACAACGAGAGTGCACAAACAGTAAATGGATACGAGGTGCTCAATAAATATTTTGACGAGTTGTTTGCCGCCAATGAAAAAGTTGTTGCTTTTGGTGAAGACCTGGGGTATATAGGAGATGTTAACCAGGGCTTTAGTGGCCTACAGGAAAAGTATGGCGAGCAAAGAATTTTTGATACAGGCATAAGAGAACTAACTATAATGGGGCAGGGGATAGGCCTTGCTTTGCGGGGGCTACGCCCTATTGCAGAAATCCAATATCTTGATTATTTGTTGTATGGGTTACAACCTTTGAGCGATGATGTTGCAACCACTCATTTTAGAACAAAGGGCCAGCAAAGTTGTCCGTTAATTGTTCGAACAAGAGGGCACAGGTTGGAAGGTATCTGGCACAGCGGCTCACCAATGGGGATGGCAATAAATGCATTGCGAGGTATGTATGTTTGTGTGCCACGTAATATGGTGCAGGCAGTAGGTATGTACAATACTTTGTTACAGTCAAACGATCCTGCAATAATTGTTGAATGTCTTAATGGCTATCGCTTAAAAGAAAAACTTCCATCTAATTTAATTGAATATACAGTACCCTTAGGCGTGCCGGAAATTATAAAGGAAGGAACTGATATCACGATGGTTACTTACGGTTCTACTGCAAGAATTGTACAGGAGGCAGCAGAAAGTTTAGATAAACAAAGCATCAGCTGTGAAATTGTTGATGTACAAACATTATTGCCATTTGATATCAATCATAAAATTCTTGAATCATTAAAGAAAACTAACCGCATTGTATTTATTGATGAAGATGTACCTGGCGGCGCTGCTGCTTATATGTTTAATAAAGTAATGGAAGAACAGGGAGGCTATAAATATCTCGATGTATCTCCAAGAACCATTACAGCTAAGGCCCACAGGCCTTCTTACGGGACAGATGGCGATTATTTCAGCAAACCTAATACCGAAGATATAGTGAGAGTAGCAAAGGAAATGATGGCTGAATAAAAAATTGGCAATGAGCAATTGACAATAAGCAAATAGTATGGCAGCTAAAAATGTAAAAGAAACAACTGTCTATAAGAAGGCTTTTGAGTTGGCAAT
>JAYTBG010000147.1:0-4770 GCA_043737055.1 Chitinophagaceae bacterium
AAGATTTAATGGTCTGGTAAGATTTCTTATTTGCCCATGGTTCCTTTTGTGATAGATAAAGTATAATGGGTGATCTTTTTTTAAATCAACTAATGGATAAAAACTTTCAATGATCAAGATGATTTTAAAATTTTATTGCTTGATTCTTATAACGATTACTGCCGGTTGTTCTCGCAAAAACCTTCCAACGAAGGAAGATGAAAAGGATAATCGTTTGATTGAAACGATGTTTCTAAAGGATATCGAGATCCGGGAGTTAGATGCCAGAACCGACACTGTAAACTTAGAGGATTATGATAAGATTCATCGGGACAAAATATTTGAATTGCTTGCTGCTAACAAGGTAAAGACGCCTATGGATAAATACCGGTCATCATTGATCCTTCAACATACTGCAGGTAAAATGTGCGAAGGACAATTAACCAGTATGAGTTCCGAAAACTTTTTGCTGGCTTTTCATCTATCATCGGCTGCCCTGCATGATCTGGAATTAAAAAAAGATACCACGACGGCTATCAAAAAAAGCCTGGCCAGGATGATAGCATTAAACTATGACAGGTATTTACTCTTCTCGTTTGGATACCAAAAATTTGGGACCCAGTTTGTATTTGACGACCATACGGGGGAAATGTTGTTGGCACCGGTAGATACGCTATTAAGCAATGATGAAGAGCGATCAAGGTATTATGTGGAACCCCTCGGTAAGCTATTGCAAAAGTATAAGATGAAGCCTATGCCCAACCAAGAAAATTAATATAGTGTAGGCAGGGGAATTGTATTAAAATGTACCCCAAGCAGAACAAACATTGCATATTGTCAATTGCTAAAGCAACGAACCACTGTGGCGAAAGCTAGAAGACTAAAAGCTGTATTGATTAGCCGGCATCATCATGAAAAAAAAATTACCAGCTGTTGAATGACGTAATTAGTTATGGAAGGCATATGGTTTAGCGCTGAGTTAATACACAATGCCAACGGAAAAATGCCTAAGGAAACGATTAGGCACAAATTGAGCAAAAGTTTTTGAATAAAAGTAAAGAGGGAGCAGAACTCATTGACTACTCCCCAATAATTTGGCTGTTGCTGTTGTTTATTGTTTCGTCATGGTAAAAGTCAATTTGTCGCCCTGCACGTTGCTGTTTTGTACAAAGTAAACTACCTTCTTGCAATCAAAACTGCTTATCTCGCCTTCGAAAATGCCGTCACTTTGCAGGCTATTTCCCGTCAAATTCCAGGTGCCGGTATTCGTACCTGGCGGAGTACAGGTTATACCAACATCAGTGTAGTTATAAGTACCATTGCTATTGAGTATAAGCAAATCGTCCTTTTCGCATTCCTCCATAAGTGCCAGGAAGTCCTGCTCTGGTAACGTGGCAGACGGCTTGTATTTTAGTTCCGTTAGTTTGTAAGTGCCAGCCAGGTTGTTTTTTGTAAGCGTGCAATTGTCCTCGGATTTGTCTTTTTCGCAGGAGGTGAAGAGCGTAATAAAGCTAAGTGCAGCTACAGCAATTGTCATTTTCATAAAAAGTTTTTTTAGATGTTTTAATATTTGTTTACAAGGATATACCCCCGCCATGGAGGTAAACGTTAGGTATAGATGAAAATCTTTTTAAGGTACCCAACCTTTTTTGGTGCTGAAAGGGTATTGGTGTAGAAAGCAAACCCATTAACATGAAAATCTTTTTAATTGTTTCTTTATGTTTTTTTTGCGGTGGGAGTGCAGCTACTGCCCAGGGGCCTGCAAAGGCTATATTTTTTGAACTGGGAGGTCCGGGACTTGCATCTATTAATTACGACATGCGTTTCTCTAAATCGGAAAAAGGTTTGGGCGCAAGAGCGGGCGTGGGCGGGTTTAGCATTGGAAGGGGTAATGAAAGAGGTACAGCCATTTTTATACCGCTGGCGGTAAACTATATTATGTCTAAAAATGAGCGTGATTATTTTGAATTAGGAGTCGGTGTAACACCTGTTATTTTAAGAGAAATATTTTCAGAAGAGGGTAAAACGTTCAGCAGAACCTTTGGCCATGTCAACATTGCCTACCGGCTTCAACCAAAAGCTGGCGGGCTATTTTTCAGGGCAGCAATAACACCCATATTTAGCAGAAGCTTCTTCTGGCCGTACTATATGGGGTTTTCTGTGGGTTATAAATTTTAATGAGAATGAAGATAGCCAGCCGGGCAATGCCCTTGTTTGGCGGAAAATAAAATTAAACTTCAATTAAATAGTAAACTGCGATGAAAATATTTGTATTCCTGGGATCCTTGTTACTGCTGTCTTGCAGCAATCCATTTAAGCTTGCCGTACCAAATGCTTTTAAAGAGCAGGCTATGGAGCTGCATGTGATGGGTACAAAAAAAAGGCAAATGAAATTTGGAGATTTTAATACATCTAAAATACGGCGGGGTATACAGGTAAGTTACCCGGGATGGGGGCGTGGCTTTGATATGGAAAATTTGTTATTGAATTTCGTTGGCTTACAAAAAACAGAGCTTGTGTACAATGAAAAAGCCAGTTTTCGTTATTCATTATCGCATGGTGCAACAACTGCTGAAGTGATGGGCAAAGAAAAGGAAGTAACACGCAGTATAGAATATAAGTTAAAGAATAGCCGTAGTTTATTTAATAGCTATGAACAGACCCAGGAGTATAAGTACATTTTTTCTGCATTGATTAATCTAAATGGAGTGCCCGGTAATAACACCTGGGAGTTATTAATGACCAATCTATATGAACGGGAAAAAGACCCAAATCCAAAAATACTTACTATTATAAAGCCCGGGGATAATGGTATTGTAACCAATGGTACCGATAGTTTTTTTATTAAGACCGTTATACTTAGAGAAACAGAAACTGCATCAGGCAAAAAGGGTACGTTTCCCTTTGACATGTTAGGTGGATATGAAGTGCGCACAACCGACGGTGTAGCGGCAATAATAGATGTGGTAGGCAGCAACATCTGGTTTTACAACGAGTTGCAAAGCACAGACAGGCTACTCATTTCAGCCATTGGCACTGCCATTTTTGCCCGCCGGTTGAAAGATGTTACCTGGGGGCGATGAAATTCCCAATCTATGTATTTTGTTAAGGAAGCACTATTTATCAGCAAAATTTAATTGATGAAACTGTGATAGTCCTTGTTGAGCTATGCTCAAATAAACAACAATTGCCGGGTAGCAACAATGTCTAAATAAATTTTAAAACTGGAAAAGGACCTACATAACATTATTAACGAGTGCTGCAACGGCAGCAGGAAGGCGCAGGAGCAACTGTTTCGGCAGATGTATTCTTTTGCTATTACGGTGGCTATGCGATACGCCAGGGATGAGCATGATGCTGCAGATATTTTGAGTCTTGCCTTTGTAAAGCTTTTTAAAAGCATGGCTTCTTTTGATGCTTCAAAAGGAAACTTCCATGGTTGGGTAAAACGGATCATTATCCATGAAGCCCTTGATCATATTAAGCAGCGAGCACGCTTTAGTAGCATCGAATTAGAGCATGCTCATGAACCTATCATTAATAATGCGATTGTAGAAGCTAACGACGCTGCCGAAATTATGCATTTCATCAAACAACTTCCCCCGGCAACGCATGCGGTTTTTGTGCTGTATGCTATAGACGGTTTTCCCCACAAGGAAATAGCATTACAGCTTGGTATTAGCGAAGGAACAAGTAAATGGCACCTGAGTGAGGCAAGAAAAAACTTACAAAAAAAATTAGGCAAGAATATATCACATTGAATTTAAAAGCACCATACGAAATTATCATTGCTAAAAAACTGGAGCAGGAACTTCCTGTGCCGGATATGTCTGACGCCATCTGGGCGAGGATTGAATTGCAGCTTACTGATGTGCCTTCCGCAGAGGCTGATGCATTTGCCGGGCCCGATATGGTATCGGGAGCAACAATCACAGGTAAAACGTTAGCCATTGTTATTGGCTGTGTACTTGCATTACTTGTTTTATTTTTTGTCCTAAAATCTAAAATAAAAAATCAGCAAAAATTAAGAGTGCCGCCTCCTACACAGCAACCGGGTAAAGTAATAAATTATCCATCACCAACTGGCCCGGTCTCCTCTAAAATAAATGCTGCAGGTACCACCACCATAAAAAAGATCAATTCAAAAGAAAAGAATCTTTTACAATCTGAGGACGCCCTTATTTTGAAAAAGGATCCGGCAAATACGCTTCCCCCGGCAATACTGGTACCGGATCCCTACTCTACAAACATAGCCCAGCCGGTAAAGCGGAATATTCCAGATTCATTAAGGGAAGCACCTGTGTTAAAACGGCCAAGAGGCGTATCTCTTTCAACCAATGACGGCTATAAGATTACAAGTGAGCGAAGCGATTCCATTAAACCAAGGAACTGATGCAATTTCTACAAATCAGTGTTTGCTTATTTGTGAACGCAAAAACTTTATACCAAGACTTTTTTCTATCCCCATTTATAGCCTGCTATTCTGTAGCTGCTGCCAGCAATTGTGGGCCAGCAAAACCGCACAGCGAAGTGACGATATGATATTTTTTTTTAAAAGTGAAAAAATGTAATTGCTAAAATGCACTCGTAACTCCGCATTACCAAATACTTTTTTGTCTGTATAACTTCTCCAAAATGTAAATAGTTTTTAAGGCCTGCGAAAAATAAATATCGGTACCATCCTAACAATTGCCTTTCCTGTGCAGTAATAGCTAATAGGAGGTTGATATTTTAAATTCATTTTATTCAATTATTCTACATCATGTCAAAGAGATTTTCTAAGCTAACCAA
>JAYTBG010000148.1:0-4770 GCA_043737055.1 Chitinophagaceae bacterium
AAAGATCCTTTGAGTTCATCCGTTTGCACGGCCTGGTTGGTTTCCTGTTCCCGCTCCTCCGTTTGCATGATGGCTTTAAACTGTAATCCCGAGATGAGAAAGGCTGCCTGGGTATTATTTTGCTGAACAGATTTTGCATCCGTAAGTTTTGTTGTGCGCCCTTTGTCGGTCTCTTTTAATTGTTGTGAGAATTGTGCAATTAGCCTGTTCAACCTCTTATTTTCTTCATCTACATCAGCGTATTTTCTGCGCCACTCCGCCATGCGATCGCCTAGTTCGTTTATTTTTTTCTGGGCAATTGCCAGTTCTGCAGAAGAAGCTGGCTTTTGCTGAAAGATGCTGCCGATCTCCATTTTGAGCTGGCTAAATTCCAACAAACGAATATTCATATTTTCCTGTATAGAATCCAAGCCCTGCTTGGTAGCATCCAGTTGGTCGTTGAGTTGGGCTATGCTGGAGTCGTAAACTTTTTGAAGCGAATCCCTACTCTTTGCTGCAAGCTCCAGGGCTGCTTTGGCAGAAATGTTGTTTTGGCTGATGTCTGCACTGCTGTTTTTTTTGTAAAATGCAAATCCCCGAATAAACAATACTACAGATGCCAGTAAAAGCAACGAAAGTGAGACCAATAAGAGCAGTGAAATTCTTGACTCCTTCATACTGACATACTGTTCAATTATTTTTTAATGTGCTGGTCTACAAAGGCCGATATCCAACCTACCTGGCCACTCTTCACCAGGTAAAATTGCTTCTTTTCGTATACCCCTTCAAACTGGCGCATGATCTTTAATAATAAACCTGTACCGGCCATGAGCGATTTTTGATCGAACACCTTATGCACCCGCTTTACTTCTTCTGCCACCGCATTTTTGTCGAGGCTGTTATCGGTAAGTTTTGCAGTAAGTACAGCATCACTGTATGTAGCATAATTTTGATAAAGCCTTTCGCTAAAAACAACAACCTCCTCGTATGTAACCGGAACCACGGGATTATCTGCCAGCTCCGGAGCAATGAGTGTGGCTACAGACCATGCTACGCCGCCGCTAAAAGCAATATTATCGCTCATGTTGTAAGCACCGCTCACATTTACTGCATAAATAATTTCTGTATTGGCCGAGCCTTCCAGCACACGGTACAATTGTTTTTTATAGTTAGGAAGGGTGTTATCTCCTTCCAATCTTTTTTCAGTTCCATTGGCTACACTTTTTGTACCCCATGTAAGTTGAAACAGCTTAATGTCTTTGGTATTGCCGTTAGGGAAAAATCCACCCTTGGTATTGCCGCTGCCGATGTCAATTAAAAAAGTGGAGTAGCGTTTCGCCTCTGGTACAATTCCCAGGTGAGACAAGCGGGCTTCTTCAGCAACATCAACAAGCGACACTTCCCTTGCTGGTTCTGCTATTCTTTTTCTAAAAGAATCTGCCAATGCCTGCACCATGGGCGTTTGAATTTCCTTCCTCGCCTGCACCACTACGCCACTGCTCACTACCGTAAAAATATTCTCCGGCAAAATCTGGTACTCGCCGGATGCTTTTACATACAGGTGTTCCAATGCCTGCAAAGTAGCCGAAAAAGTTTGCGGGTTAAAACTGATGAAATCTGTGTTCACAGACGTATCTTTTAGCAGGTTGAAAGTCCCGGTGTTTTGAGCATTTTTACCTACTTCCAGCACGCTCATCTTAACACCCTTAGACCCCACCTCAATACCGGCATACAACTGCGACCTTTTAAATTTAAGTTTGAAAGCTGCTTGCGAAAATGTTTGGGTACTGCAAAGGATAATTAAGGAAAGAGAAATTGCTACTGCTCGTATGTTGGGTAAACGCATGATATGACTGACATTTAGGATATAAAACTAAGGTTTTGTGGTAAGGTTAACCGGGCATGCAAGCCATTGTGAAAAGAATGTGACTAAGAACGTGGCGGGGCTAACAATAAATATAAATACGGTGTAGCTCCTGGCTCAATGGCACTCCAAAGTGTCGGTGCCGGTTGACGCTACAGTGTTTATATCCGGGCTAATGTAGGGAATCCCAAGACCCAGCCCACGTACTATGAGCAGGCAGGCCATCAATACCATGAGGTAGGGATACGCTTTCCTGATGCCCATTCTTGTACGCAGGCTAATAAAGCTGCCGAAAAATGCCACACTCCACATTACGGGTAAAGTGCCCAGGCCAAAGGTTGCCATAAATAACATACTCTTTCCAACGGAAGCAGTAGCAATCGCCCCGGCGATGGCCATATAAACCAAGCCGCAAGGCAACAGGCCATTGAGCAGCCCTATAAAAAAAACAGAGCTGAATTTTTTCTTAAACAAAAACCCTCCAAGCCTGCTTCTTACTTTCTCAAACAACTGTTGCATTTTACCTGAACCAGCCAGGGTTAGTTGACTGCGGGGGAAAAGGATGCAAAGCAAAATGATTGTACCTACCGTAATGCTGAGTGCCTGTTGCAGGCCAGCTAAAGCGAACGAGGCACCTACCAATCCAAGCAAAGCACCCAGTAAAGCATAGGTAACAATGCGGCCCATATTGTATAAAAAAGTGTATAAAAATTTGCCGGCTGGGGTTGGCGATACTACCGGCAACGACATGGCCAGTGGCCCACACATACCAATGCAATGCATGCTGCCTACGGCGCCCATCAGCAAGGCTATGGCAAAAATGCCCGTCATGGAATTAATAATTTTTGTTCGAAATAATATTGCGCTCCTTCTACCTCCCAGCTAACTTTTACATCATGCATGCCTTTGTTAAGTCTGGTGAGAGGCACGGCGATTCGCCCGTTGGTAGTCACTATCTTTTGTTTGATGTCTCTCTTTTTATCTGCAATAAAATACAACCACAACACAACCTTTAACTCCCGTTGCTTCATCTCTGGCGGAAACTGCACGTGCAGGGAATCATCCTTTACCTCACAGATGGGTTTAGCCGAAAGACCATTGGCCCTTTCCATGGCATCTATCACATTTTGATATTTTAATTCTTCCTCATAATAGTTGGTAGACACCAGGTCTATATTATGGTTGAAAGAACTATACACCATGTAAAGGATGCCAGATACAAATACGGCAAACACTAAAATTATTTTATAGCCCCAGTTCATGATTGCATGTTTTAAATTATTCGTACACTTCAGGGCCTACAAAATTGGCCTTAATGGTTTTTATTTTTTCCCTGTTATTGTACAACCCAATTTGCAGCGGTGTTTTCCAACCTTTTACATCTTCTCTTTTAAGTTTTACAAAAAACTGCAAGTTGGTATAGGCTTCTTTTTTGATCAGCTTAATGGTACTGTTGATGAGTGTGATCTCGCCTGGCATATTCTCCAGCTTCAAAAGGATCGGAATATCCTCATGGGTTTTATTGGCTAGTTTCAGATTGTAGAGGTTGCCTATCCGTCCATCGGGCATGTTGGTATAAGTCATGCCGGCAGTACGCATAAGGGTTGCATCAAGATCGCTGCGACTTGCCAGCAAAAAAATGAGCAGGGATAGCAGCAACGCCAGCACCGCTGTGTAAGATTTTATGCGTGTAGTAAACTTCAGGGTTTTACCTTCAGTAATGCTGTTTTCAGAGGCATACCTGATAAGCCCTAATGGTTTTGGAATACTGGTCATGATAGCATCGCAGGCATCTATACAAGCAGTGCAGTTTACACATTCCAACTGGGTGCCGTTTCTAATGTCGATACCGGTAGGGCATACACGCACACAGGCATAACAGTCAATACAATCACCGGCTACCGGTATTGAAAGCGCTACCGGTTGGATCGCCTCCAGCTTTTGCAACACATCATTACATCCACCATTGCCTTTGCAATCGGTGCATTTACAATCATGATCCTCTTTCACTTTCGGGTTGTTCTCCCGGCTCAACTTACCCCGGGGTTCTCCCCGTTTGTAATCGTAGGCCACTACGATAGAATTCTTATCCAATAAAACTCCCTGCAACCGGCCGTAGGGGCACACCACAATACATGCCTGCTCCCGGAACCACCAGTACACAAAAAAGAATACGATGGTAAAGACGAACAGGGTGCTGAGTGTACCAATATTTTCGGCGGGGTTGCTGATGTAACTCAGCAGTTGATCCATGCTGATGAGGTAGGCCAGGAAGAAATTAGCAATTACAAAAGAGAGCGAAAAAAACAACACAAACTTCAGCAAACGCTTGCGGATCTTCCGCCCGTTCCAGGCGGCGGTTTTCAATATTTTTTGCTGTGCTGCATCTCCATCTATCCAGTACTCTATTTTCCGGAAAACCATTTCCATAAAAATAGTTTGCGGGCAGGCCCACCCGCAAAACACTCTCCCGAACACGACAGTAAAAAGAATGACAAATACGATAAAGGCAAGCATGACCATCCCGAAAATAAAAAAATCCTGCGGCCAGAAGGTAAGCCCAAAAATGATAAACTTCCGCTCCATGATATTAAACATCATCAGCGGCCCTCCCTGCACCTTTATAAAAGGCAGGGTGAAAAATACAACCAGGTAAAAGATGCTGAACCAGGTGCGAAGATTGTAATACTTCCCTTTGGGCTTTTTGGGATGAATAAAATTACGTTTACCCTCACTGGTTATAGTGGCCACAGAATCCCTGAATGCCTCGGCTCTTTGCTCTATGGTGCTGTTTTCTTTCATGCTTAAATTATCCTGCTAGTTCTTTTGAACGCTATCTCCAATAATGGTAACGGTAGAGTCAGTAACGGTCGGTGATGTCCAAACTTCACCCTGGGGGATCTTGCCATTAGCAGGCTTGGTGCCCC
>JAYTBG010000149.1:0-11207 GCA_043737055.1 Chitinophagaceae bacterium
TGGATCAACAGTTACCAATAACAGTGCATGTATCTGAGCCATTGTTCTATTGATGCCCCACTGGGTACCAAAGGCCCCCCAGCTATTGATAAATTGTTGTTTTGCTTCCGGTAATTTCATAGCATAAAGCTAAGTGTTGTTTCTGAAGTTTCAAAATATATTGAAAATAAAGTTTAATATTTTTTATTCAACTTACATACAAGACCATATGGCTGCCTTTCTTCCATAAAAAAAGCGTTGGATTATTACATCCAACGCCTCAGTAATTAGCTTCGTAAAGTTACACCAGCATGGTAACTGGGTTTTCGAGGAATCGTTTAAGTGTTTGTAAAAATGCAGCCCCTACTGCGCCATCTACACTTCTATGATCACAACTTAGGGTTAATTTCATTATGTTGGTAACCGCAAAGCCGTCTCCTTTCTTCACCACTTTTTCTTTGATAGCACCCACCGCAAGAATGGCACTGTCTGGAGGGTTAATGATCGCAGTAAATTCTTCAATGTCCATCATACCCAAATTGGATATGGTAAAAGTGTTTCCACTAAATTCATTTGGCTGCAACTTTTTATCTTTTGCCTTGCCATACAATTCTTTGGCATCTGCAGCTATCTGCGATAATGTTTTTTGATCTGCAAACCGAATAACCGGCACAATTAACCCTTCTGGTAGCGCCAGTGCACTGCCAATATGTATGTGATGATTCTGGCGAATAAAATCGTTCATCCAACTGCTGTTCACATCGGGATGCAGGCGCAATGCCATGGCGCTGGCTTTAATGATCATATCGTTGAACGAAATTTTTACAGGGCTCACCTCATTCATGGCTACTCTTGCAGTCATCGAATTGTCCATGTTTATTTCCATGGTAAGGTAAAAATGCGGCGCACTAAATTTGCTTTCTCCCAGGCGGCGTGCAATTACTTTGCGCATTTGCGTTAGCGGCACATCATTGTATCCTTCCTGGCTATGAGCGGTAAATGCGGCAACTGGTGTTGCAGTTTTATTAGTGGCTGGCGCTGCAGTTTTTTTTGATTCCGTTTCGTTTGCAGATTCTGCAGGGGCAGTATAACCATCAATATCTTTTTTAGTAATGCGGCCGTTATCGCCACTGCCGTTTACTTTTTTAAGATCAATGCCTTTATCTGCTGCGAGTTTTTTTGCAAGGGGAGAAGCTTTAACCCTTTCGGTTGAAGTCAGTTCATCATTGCTGGTCGCAGCCTGGCCGTTTGGTTCCGTCGTTTGAGCAGGTGCTGCTTCCGATGGGGCAGCCGCCGGAGCTGGCGTTGATGTATTAGCCCCACTTTTTTCTGCAGCTACATAGGCATTCACATCAGTGCCGGGCTTGCCTACAATTGCAATGATTTCATTTATTTGTGCTGCCTTGCCAGCATCTACGCCAATGTATAGCAAAGTGCCTTCTTCGTATCCTACTAGTTCCATAGTAGCTTTATCTGTCTCTACCTCAGCCAATACATCGTCTGCTTTTACTACGTCTCCAACAGCTTTGTTCCAGGCAACTATCTTTCCTTCCGTCATTGTATCGCTTAGTAAGGGCATCCTGATTTCTTTGGCACCTTCAGGCAGCGCTACTGCGGCCGATGCCTGCGTTTTTTCCGCTGCTGTATTTGCTGCTGCAGTGGGCGTAGCTTCTGCAGCAGGCACCGTTTTTTCAACAACTTTTTCGGCACCCTCATCCAGCAGGGGTTTAAAGTCTTCTCCAGCCTTGCCTACAATAGCAATGATCTGGTTAATTTTAGCAGCTTCGCCCGCCGGTACGCCAATGTAAAGCAGTGTTCCATCTACATATCCATTCACTTCCATGGTGGCTTTGTCTGTTTCCACATCTGCCAAAACATCATCTGCTTTTACTGCATCACCTACCTGCTTGTTCCATGAAATAATTTTCCCTTCGGTCATCGTATCGCTCAAAAGCGGCATGCGTATTACTTCTGCCATAGTATTTCTTTTGTATAAATTTTTAGAAGCCCGAAATTAATGCAAAAACAGTAGATGCGTTCAGCTTCGGGCGGTTTTGGCAAACTAAAATCAGGGTTTAAAAGTCTAACTCCAGCTTGATTTTTTCTTTTAATAATTTTATGTTGGGATATTGCTCTATCATAAGCTGGTAGCGCTGCTTGCTATTGAGTGGTTTGGCCTCTGCGGCTTCTTCTCCTACAGGCTCGTTTTGCAAAAGTTTGTAGGTTATGTTTCTGTTGTTAAAAAACTGCATAAGGTGCTCTATCAGCCCAGCCCTTTCTGCTTCTATAAATTTTTGTTGCATTGCATTGGCAACCATTACCTGGAAACAGTTTTCGTCTAACACTTCCAACTGCGCCATACTAAAATTCGTAACAGTTGAGTGAAGTTTTTGTTTCTTCAACAAAGCAATATATTGCTTCCAACATTCAGCCAGCGATTCTTGGTGTAGTGGATTGGTGCCTGAAACAGCTTGATTATTTTCCCTCGCTATTTTTTCACGAATGCTTTTTAAAGAGCCGATGGAAACCACCGCCTGCTCTTGCCTGGACGCAGGCTGTGGTTCAGCCTTTTTAATTTCAACTCTCGGTTCTTCCATCAACAAGCTGGCTGATGACATATCATTTTTACGAGGTGCAGGTGGGATGAGTTGTACTGGCGTTTCTGCCTTCGCCGCCGTCTCTGCCTTTAATGGCGTAATGTTTAAGGCACGAAATGCTACAGGTCTGGCCTCATCAACTCGTTTTTTTTTACTAAGACCGCTGGAGGATGTCTGTAATTCCAGTGCCTGGCCCAGGTAACTGAGTTTGATAACGACCATCTCTGTAAACAATCTTTTGTTTCGGGCCATCTTATAACCCATGCCCGCTTCGTTTAAGATGTTCATTGTAGCCAGTATCCATCCGAGGTCTGTTTTATGGGACCAGGTCAAATATTTTTCTTTAAAATCTTCAGCTACTTCCAGAAGCGCAATGGCCCGTGGGTCTTTGCTCACCAGCAGGTTCCGAACAAACTCTGTGAATCCCTCCAGGAAGCCATCTGCTTCAAATCCTTTTTGCAAAATAGTATCCAGTAGGAGCAAGGCATCGCTCAATTGCTGGCTGTGCAGGTGTTCTAATAATTTGAAAAAATAATCCTCATCTAAAATATTTAAATGCTCGAGTGTGTTGCCGTAGGTAAGTTTGCCATCTGTAAAACTCACTATTTTGTCCAGGATACTTAGAGAGTCCCGCATACAACCTTCACTTTTTTGAGCAATAACATGCAGTGCAGCTTTTTCTGCATTGATGTGTTCCTTCTCACATATTTCCTGCAGGTGCAGGATGGTATCGTTGGTTGTAATGCGTTTGAAATCAAATATCTGGCAGCGGCTTAATATAGTTGGGAGTATCTTATGCTTTTCTGTAGTGGCTAAAATAAAGATGGCATAGGGTGGCGGTTCTTCCAATGTTTTTAAAAACGCATTGAAGGCCGATGAGCTGAGCATATGAACCTCATCTACAATATACACTTTGTACCGGCCAGCTTGTGGCGCAAAACGGACTTGCTCTACCAGCGATCTGATATCATCCACCGAATTATTGCTGGCAGCATCCAGCTCATGGATGTTTAAGGAGGTGCCGGCATCAAAAGAAACACAGCTATTGCAGCTATTGCAGGCTTCCCCTTCCGTTGTTCTTGTTTCGCAGTTAATGGTTTTAGCTAAAATACGGGCACAGGTTGTTTTACCCACGCCTCTCGGCCCACAGAAAAGGAATGCGTGAGCCAACTGATTGTTATTAATGGCATTTTTTAAGGTTGTGGTAATATGCGCCTGCCCCACCACTGTACTAAAATTCTGTGGCCTGTATTTGCGGGCAGATACAATGAATTTATCCATAAATAAAGTAGTAATTAATCAGGATCGCCTTAAAACTGTCCTTGCTTCAAAGATACGCCTTAGTTTAAAATAGGGTGGCGTTTAAATTCTTTGCTGCGGTCAAAAAGGTAACGATAGGTGGATAGATTTCTGCTCCGGGAAACATCACCCAGGCTGTTGGCAATATTGAGCATTTTAGGGTTAAAGTCGCCTATCCATTGCATCTCATATTCTGTGTAAGGCGAGGCATCTGACTGTACATATTTACCAGTTTCTCCAATGATGTACGCATCTACTCCTTTACCCTGCCACTCTGGTACAACACCAAACACCAACCCCGAGAATTTTTTGTTAGGCTTAAATTGTTTTAACCACAGGAACTGTAGCTTTTGCAAAATGCCAAATTTTCCATTCAGGCGTTTGAACCATTGGTTAAGGTCAGGAAGGTTTATGAATATGGCTATGGGCTCGTCTTTGTGATAAGCAAACCTTACTATTTTTTCATCCATAACCGGCTTCATTTTTTTAAACAAGAGCAGCACTTGCTCGTGGCTCATTTGTTTGAGACCCCCATGCCCTGCCCATGCTTTGTTGTATACAGTTGCGAAATCTCCGGCAAATTTTTCTAGATTATTTTTATTGATATGAGCCGATGAAAAATTGTTGTCGTTTGATATCTGCCGATGGCGCTCCCACATTTTTGCTGAGAGGGTTGTCTTAGGATTCATGTCGAAACAAACCTGGTCGAAGAAAATACGAAAACCGTAATTTTCGAACAGCGCAACGTAGTATGGGGGGTTATAGTTCATGCAATACAAAGGTTCCTGAAATCCTTTAGTTACAAGGCCCCACCAGCGGTCTCTCTCGCCAAAATTGATGGGTCCATCCATGGCTTCCATACCATTTTGTTGCAGCCAATCCTTTGCAGTATCAAGCAGTAAATTTGCGGCTGGCTGGTCATTTAGGCATTCAAAAAAACCGATGCCGCCAACCTTTACATCGTCCCCTTTATTTTTGTATTTGTCATTTACAAATGCGGCGATGCGGCCGGTTGGTTTGCCTGCATCATCTCTGATTACCCAGCGCACCAGCTTTCCGAACCTAAATGCCTTATTTTTTTTGGGGTCAAACACATCCGAAACATCTTTGTCTAACGGACGAATCCAGTTAAGGTCATTTTTATAAATTGCCAGCGGTAGCTCTAAAAAAAGACGGGCCGATGCTGGGTCATTTACCAGAAGAATTTGCATTGTGGGTTAAGTTGAGATGAGCAGGCAGAAAGATTTACGCCGGAGATTGTAACTCTTTTCTAAGTTCCCGGGCAGTTTTGGTGCTTCCATCGTGGCTCCAGCCCGGGGGCATAAAAATGTAGCGCATCCGGTTGGCAAAAGAGGTTGTTTTCTTTATGTCCCGACCCATCCTTTGCCATTCATGAAAAATGATTATCCCCGGGTGACTATCCTTACCGGGTTGATGTAACAGGCCATATTTTACAGGCTCTGTCTCTAGTTCTTCCTGAAAGGTTCCGAAAAGTTTATCCCAGATGATAAGGCACATGCCCATGTTTTTGTCGAGGTAGCGTATGTTACTTGCGTGGTGAACTCTGTGATGACTGGGGCTTACAAAAACTGCCTCAAACCAGCGAGGCAGTTTCTTAATGTACTTGGTGTGCACCAGTATCCCATAGGTTTGTGTTATAGAATACATAAACACAATATCAAGCGGGTGAAATCCCATCAGGGCAATAGGAATAAAATAAACAAAACGATACACTGGTTGAAAAACCGAAGAACGAAAGCCTGTTGTAAGATTAAACTCCTCCGAAGAATGATGAGTAACGTGTACCGCCCAGAAAAGTCTGCAGTAGTGATCTATTCTATGTTCAAAGTAGAAAGCAATGTCTTCCAATAAAAACAATAAGATCCAGTAGAGATAAACATTGTCAATTGCAAAAAAATGCTGTTTGTAGCACCATGTTAACACGCTAACATAAAAAAGGATTCGCAACAGGAGGTCCAGCGCACCATTGGATAAAGTGAGGTAAATGTTTTGAAGCGTGTCTCTAAGTGTATAGTATTTGTACCCTTTCCAATTACTCAAAAATATTTCTCCGCCAATGAGTAGTGCATATAGCGGAACAGACATTAATAAAAACCATGTTTCCCTTGATGACTGCATGATTGGGGTAATTGAAGTTCTACAGTTGAGTAGAGCGTTTGTATATTGGATAAAAACATCGCTATAGACCTCCTGCGCAGCTTAAAGCGTTAAACAACCATTATTTCTTTTTCTTTAGCGGTGAGGTGTTTCTCCACTAACGAAATATGTTTATCTGTCATGATTTGGGTTTCGGCCTCGGCATCTTTCGCTGCGTCTTCGCTCAGCCCGTCTTTCTGTAACTTTTTAATATCTTCAATTGCCTCCCGTCGAATATTGCGGATAGACACTTTTGCGTTCTCACCCTCAGCGTTACATCTCTTTACAAGTTCCCTTCTTCTTTCTTCTGTAAGTGGTGGTAGAAACAAGCGGATAATATTTCCATCGTTCTGAGGGTTGATACCAATGTTGGCAGCAATAATAGCTCTTTCTATAACCTGCAGCATATTTTTTTCCCAGGGTTGAACAGAAATAGTCCTGGCATCCATAGCGGTGATGTTTGCTATTTGGCTAATTGCAGTAGGAGCACCATAATAATCAGCCACAATACCATCCAACATGTTTGGGTTGGCTTTACCTGCTCTTATTTTTACTAATTCAGCTTCAAGGTGATTAATGGCCTTTTGCATAGTCTCCCCGGCATCTTGCAATACAATATCTAAATCTTCTGACATAATGTAATAGTTGGCGCAAATTTAGAGAAATCTACGGTTATACAGTCAAGATTTAAAGAAGTTCCTTAAATGAAATATGGAAACTATTCCGCCTCAACAGACTCAGGTACAAGGCTAAGCACTTTGTGCCTCTTAATAATGCCCTGTTCTTTTTTGTGCTCAATAAACTGAGAGCGGGTTTTGTTGCGTAAGTAGTAAATGATGCCGATCAAGCTGCCGGCTGTTGCCAATAAAATACCGATTACCGTAGTGGTGCCTAGGCTTCTCAGCGTATAAGCAACAGCAATAAACCCGATGTTAGCTGTGATGCATAGCATTGTAATTTGCTTGTGGTTAAATCCAAGATCAAGCAAAAAATGGTGTACGTGATTTCTATCTGGGCTGAAAGGGGAACGACGATCCAAAATTCTCAGACCAAAAACACGTAGTGTATCAAAAAGTGGAATGATCAGAATGGCAAAGCCGATGGCGGGAGCTGCTTCGAGGGCCATTGCGCCCCCGGCAGTGCCGGCTACATTTATAAATTTGATAACCAGTATAGAATTTATAAGGCCCAGGAGCAGGGATCCTGTATCTCCCATGAAAATTTTAGCAGGAGAGAAATTATAGATCAGGAAACTAAAAATGCTGCCTGAAAGCGCAAAGGCCATTACCGAAAAAGCAATCTCGCCTATAAAATAAAAGTAGCTCCCAAAGACAACAGTGGTTAGTACACCAAGACTTCCAGCAAGGCCATCTACACCGTCAATCAAATTAAAGGAGTTTGTAACGACTATAATTGTAAAAAGAGTGAGAATTGCTCCTGCAAAGTTGGGGATTTGATGAATGCCTAAAAACCCGCCCATATCGCTGATTTGGATTCCACCGAATTTGATTATGATCCATGCAGAAACCACCTGGCCTATGAATTTCTTTGTTGCTGATATAACTAATATATCATCTTTAAGCCCTAAAAAGAAAATTACCACACTGGCAGCTGCAAAAAATTGAAGTTGACCTGCCAAGGTTGGAGGGGTGCAAATGAGGCATGCAATGATGAAACCACCAAAAATTCCTAATCCTCCAAGTGTAGGTATGACAGTTTTGTGAACTTTACGTTCATCCGGCTCATCAAACAATTTTTTAACCTTTGCCACCTGTATGATAACCGGTATAGAGAAAAAGGTGATGATGAAAGCTAATGCCGTACTTAGTAAGATATTATCCATGCAACAGGTTTAAATAAAGCCGGGGTTTTACAAATGTATAAAAAATATGTTCTGTAGAAAGAATTTTAATCATGATTTCTTGGGTCTCACAGCCTTCGGTCAAAGTTCCTGCAAATCCTTTGCCTAATAACGCAAGCCTCATTAACTTATTATTATTGTTACGTAGGCCATGCATAATTTTCTTTTGGGTGTGCAATGTTTTAAAGTAGGTTTGCACTCAATAGTGCACAATTAAAAAAAATATATGAGCAAACTCAAAGATACAGCTGCACAAATAAGAAGAGACATTGTACGTATGGTTCACGGTGTGCAAAGCGGTCATCCCGGGGGGTCTCTGGGCTGTACTGAATTTTTTACCGCCCTTTATTTTGAAGTAATGAACCATAACCCCAATTTTACCATGGATGGTAAAGGCGAGGATCTTTTTTTTCTAAGTAATGGGCATATTTCTCCCGTTTTTTATAGCAGCCTTGCTCGTAGTGGGTATTTTCCGATCTCAGAGTTGGCCACATTTCGTAAGTTGAATAGCCGGCTGCAGGGTCATCCTACCACTCATGAACATTTGCCTGGTGTTAGAATTGCCAGCGGATCCCTCGGACAGGGCATGAGCGTGGCAATTGGTGCAGCTATGGCAAAAAAACTCAATAAAGATGAAAGCATCGTTTTTTCTCTCCATGGAGATGGGGAACTTAATGAAGGTCAGAATTGGGAAGCGATCATGTTTGCTGCTCATAAAAAGGTGGACAATTTGATAGCCACTATAGATTATAATGGCCAACAAATAGATGGCCCTACAGAAAAGGTGATGAGCCTGGGAGATTTGAAGGGTAAGTTTGAAGCCTTCGGATGGATAACCACGGAGCTGGACGGTAACGATGTAGATGCCGTTGTGGTGGGGTTAAACGATGCCAAGAAATTACTTAGCAACGGCAAACCCGTTGTCATTTTGATGACAACCATTATGGGTAAGGGCATAGACTTTATGGAAGGAACCCATGAATGGCACGGAGTATCCCCAAGCGACGAGCAGCTTAAAACGGCGCTCCTGCAGTTACCTGAAACTTTGGGGGACTACTAAAACAAAAAACATAGAGTTGAAATATTGGCAGCATGTTCTTCATGCTGTTTTTTATACCCCTAATTGTAAATACTAGCGTAGAGAAATAGATTGCCGGGATGCTTTAATTGCAGGCACCAGCGATGCCAGCAAAGCGATGGCTGCTGCAGTGCCAGCAACCAGGATGAAATCTGATAACACAAGCTTTACAGGGAAGTAATCTATTAAAAACGAGCCCCCTTGCAGTTTGATTAATTTAAACTTTATCTGTATCAGGCAAATGGCTGCTGCTAAAAAAATGCCGGCGGCGGCGCCTACAAAACCCAGTAGCAAGCCCTCACTCAGAAATATTTTTTTAATTAGCGCCTGATTTCCACCCATACTTTGCAGAATGCTAATGTCCTTTTTCTTTTCTAAAACCAGCATGGTAAGTGCACTTACCACATTGAAGGCTGCAATAATAAGAATTAGGGTCAACACTGCATAGATAGCCCACTTCTCCATGCGCATGGTATTATACAAGCTCATGTTTTGTTGAAACCGGGTTTGTACGGTGTAGGCCCCGCCTACTACCTGTTGCAATCTTTCCTGGCTCTCCTCCAGGTCTTCCCCATATTTTAATTTTATTTCAGCAGCCGTAAACTCGTTGGCACCCATGCCCATTTGCTGTTTTACAAAATCTACGTTCGTGATGGCATAGTTATTATCAAAGTCCTGTTGTATGGCAAAGACACTGGTAGCAACGGCGTTACCTTCACTAATGGAAGCGGTGGGGTCGGAGCTACTGCTGTTTTTTTTTGGTAAAATGAGGGTAAGTTGCTCCGGAGCGAATGTCTCATTTACACTAATATCGGCGGCATTTTGCAGCCCATAACCAATTACGAGTTCTGGGTTTTCTGCAGTGCCTGTTTCGAATGTTCCATTGGTGATTTTAGCAGGTAGGCCACTAACATTGGTATAGTGCTCATCTACGCCTTTCAAATTGATGACCGTCTGCGATTCGCCGTTTTGTAGCAAGGCTTTTTCCTGCACTATCATTGCAATGTCTTTCAGATACGGTTGCTCTCTTATGCGAGCCAGTTGAGATTGCTTTAGCACAAATGTTTTTCCGTCTTTAGGCACCAGTCTGAGGTCAGTATAAAAAGAAGAGTAGAGAGATTTAACCAGGTCCTCAAACCCATTAAACACACTTAAAACCAATACCTGGCAGCAGGTAGCAAAGGCAATTACTGCTGTGGTCACCCATGCAATAATATTGATTGCATTCGCAGATTTTTTCGCTTTAAAATATCTCCAGGCAAAGGTCAGATACATGAAAGGTGAAGGTAGATGCCCGACGGTTTGTGCCGTTCGAACGAGGGTGAATGGTGAAAATTAAATCCCTGAAACAGGTAAAACTCTGGCAAGCTACTACTCTTCTTTGCTGAGTGACGGTGCTGTTCCCGAATTATCTTGTTTGATGTCTTTAAAAAGTTGCTCCATCTTATCTACATACTCCAGCGTATCGTCTATATAATAACTTAGCTGCGGCATACTGCGAAGCTGGTGACGAACTCTTGCAGTTAACTCTTTCTTTATTTCCCAAGCTTTTTCTTCTACCATCTTTAGCGCAGCCACCGGATCTGCGACCTTAAAAAAACTTAGATACACCCGAGCTTCAAACAAATCAGGGGTAATTTTCACAGAGGCAATAGAGACCATTCCACCATTTATCATAGAAAGACCAAGGCGTTGAAAAATTTCATTCAGATCTTTTTCCAGCACTGCTGCCACTTGCTTTTGTCTTTTACCTTCTAACATATGTTTGCCCTTTTGTTGGTTGTAAAATTACTTACTTTGTAGGTTTATAAGGCTTTTATCTTTTATTGCGATACATGAAGAGTTTAAAAACGATTTTTAAATATATTAAAAATTACCCCGGGCTTGTAGTTGCATATTTTAATTTCAATATTCTCTCTGCCATTTTTGGACTGGTATCACTGGGCATGTTAAGCCCTTTTTTAATCGTTATTTTTAACCAGGAAGATAGCTTTAAAAATGTTGCGGGAAGTTCTTCAGGAGCACTGAGCATGCTTGATTATTTCAAGGAAAAATTACACGGGTTAGTGCAAAGTCCTGGCGGGAGTTCCAAAGCGCTACTCCTGCTTTGCCTCATTATTTTCACAGCCATCATTTTAAAAAACCTATGCACTTACCTAAGCATGTATTTTTTAAATCC
Organism: Chitinophagaceae bacterium; assembly: GCA_043737055.1. Classification (GTDB taxonomy): domain Bacteria; phylum Bacteroidota; class Bacteroidia; order Chitinophagales; family Chitinophagaceae; genus Ferruginibacter. Next base: position 11,151 of record JAYTBG010000149.1, read on the forward strand.
AATTCGCAACCGCATACTCAATGATATGCGGCGTAATATGTATCAAAAGATTTTGCA
>JAYTBG010000150.1:0-4748 GCA_043737055.1 Chitinophagaceae bacterium
GAATTTGAATCGTTGAATGTATCAGTGGCTACAGGGATTATTTTGTATGAGGCGATGAAGCAGCGGATTCATTCATAGTCCCATCTGCTTATTCGGGTCGGGAAAACAAGAAGCGACATTTTAACGAAAATCTTTTCATTGTAGAAAGTGCTTTAAGGAGCGCTGCATATTCATGCAACAGGATCTTAACTGGATCGAAGCTGTGAATGTTATGGGTGATGCCGTAAACCGGGGACGCCAGCTCCTTAGCATAAGTTCCAAACAAATGGTCATAGATCATCAATATTCCCCCTAAATTTTTATCTATGTATTCCGGGTTGGTGGCATGATGCACCCGATGGTTTGAAGGAGTATTGAACATCCAGTCTGGCACCCCGGGCTTGCCGATTTTTTCTGTGAACCAAAAAATTCTGGATAGCAGAAATTGACTCAAAGAAAAGAATCATTTCTGGCGTAACACCAATCAAACACAGCGGCGACCAAAAAAGAAATCGATAAAAGAGGTGAATAAAATTCGTACGTAATCCTGTAGATAAATTGAAATACTCAGAAGAGTGATGCGTAACATGAGCGGCTCAAAAGAGTTTCGTTTTGTGGCCCAACCAAGGATATTCATAATGTATAAAGTCGCAGCTAAAGAAGGCGGCTATCCACAGCCATAGAGATGGATCGGGAGAAATTATTTTGAATGCATATACAAATGAGAAAACTGTAAAGGACGCCGCCTTCGCAAAGACGCCTACGATAATAATGCAAACGCCCAGCACGAAATTGGCTCCAATATCTCTTACAAGGTTTCTTCGTGGCCTGTGTAGGAGTATTAAAATAAACTCTATAAAAAATAAGCAAAATAACAAGGCTGCGCTTATGTTGTCAAACTGCTGCATAATGAATACGGTTGTTGGTTAATCAATTCATGCTCGCTGGTATGCGGAACCAGGGGCGGCAGCGCTTGCTAAATGCATGGATAAATGATTTTGCGCTTTCATTCCTTTCATGCTGTACCTCGTCAATGTTTTTTTTAGAAAAGAAGGGAGAATTTTCTCCATTACTAAAAAGCATTGGTTTAGCCTGCCCGGGATGATCAGTTCTTTTTTGCGTAACAAGTCTCTCACAGCTATTCGCCCTACGTCTTCAGGGTTCATAATAGAAAGCCGGGCAATAAAATTTCCTGTTTTATTCATCAACGTAAGCGCAAGGTTGGTGTTCATTCCGCCCGGGCATAACAGGCTTACATAAACGTTCTCCTCTTTAAGATCGTCGGCCAGTGTTTTTGAAAAAAAAGAAATGAAAGATTTTGTAGCGCCATAAACCAGTTTTTTGGGCATGCAAAAAAGATACAACACCGGAAAAGTTTATTGTAGGAAACGGGACTATCTTTATTGGTGAGATTTGCCGCATAATTTACAAAGATGTTTATGATGCTGAGATTGCTAATTAGCAAAGTTGGCCTGTGCATTTTATCGATTAGCATTGGATGAAACCAAAATACAAATTTTAAAATTTCAATTGAGCCATGAGGAAGATCGTAAAGTTATTTGCCGTATGTTTTTTAATCCTCGCCACACAAAGCGCCAGTGCGGATGAGGGGATGTGGTTGCCGCAGTTGTTGGGTAAACTTAATGAGAGCCGAATGAAGAGCCTGGGGATGAAGATAAGTGCAGCAGATATTTATAGCATTAACAAGGGGAGCTTAAAAGATGCAATCGTTAGTTTCGGTGGTTTTTGTACCGGAGGAATTATCTCCACCAAGGGTTTAGTACTTACCAACCACCACTGCGGGTTCGATGCTATTCAGAACCATAGTAGCCTTGAAAAAAATTATATCAGGGACGGCTTCTGGGCGAAAAACAATGGCGAGGAAATACCCAACAAAGGCTTGTTTGTAACTTTCATAGTTCGGATAGATGATGTAACAAAAGAGGCTATGAATGGAGTGGTGGCAAGCATGACCGAGGCCGGGCGTCAAAGCCGTATTGACAAGAATCTTGCTGAAGTAAGAAAAAATGTAAAACGAGAAGCCACACAGGAAAACTTCACCCGGGGCTTTTTTGAAGGCAATCAATATTATTTATTCGTAACAGAAACGTATAAAGATGTGCGCCTCGTAGGAGCGCCACCGAGCAGCATTGGCAATTTTGGTAAAGACACCGATAACTGGGTATGGCCAAGGCATACAGGTGATTTTTCAATATTTAGAATTTACGCCTCCAAAGAAAATAAGCCAGCAGACTACTCGCCGGACAATGTGCCTTATACTCCCAAAAAATCTTTAAATGTTTCATTAGATGGTGTGGCCGAGGGCGACTTCACCATGGTGTTTGGCTTCCCCGGCCGCACCACGCAATACCTGCACAGCGCAGCGATAGAACAGATAAGGGCGGTTACGGATCCGGCAAAAATTGCTATCAGGGATGCGGCACTAAAAGTTATTGATGGCTTTATGAGAAAGGATGAGCAGATTAAAATTCAATACGCAGCAAAATATGCCAACATACAAAACGCTTACAAAAAATGGCAGGGAGAAGTTTTGGGGCTCACCAGGACGGATGCCGTGGGCAAAAAGAAAAACTTCGAATCTATTTTTCAGAAGAGAGTAGATGCTAACCCGGTTTTAAAATCAAAGTATGGACAATTGCTAAACAATCTTGGCGGTCAGTATGCCTTGATGGAACCGTATGCGCTTGCACGGGATTATTACACGGAGATCGTTTCCAAAATAGAATTGTTTACTATCGCTTCTCAATTAAACAGCCTGGTGACGGCTTACAAAAAAGATGGCGACAAAGGTTACCAGCAGCGGCTGAATGTTGTACAACCAGCACTGCAAAATTTGTTGGGAGAATTTAATGCCACGGTAGACATGCAGTTATTTGAAAAGTTGATGACGATGTATGTGAAAGATCAACTTAAGGTGAATGTTTCGACCACCGCTGCCTCCATGCTTGCAGGGGCCGGCGGCAGTTACAGCAGTTTCTCACAGAAAGTATATGCACAAAGCAACCTCTATAACCCTGGTGCCCTTGGCACTCTACTGGCAAAATCCGCTGCCGATGCAGTGCCCGAAATAGAACAACTACAGGCCGTGATCTTATTTACCGATTTGCAAAAAACATATCAAACTTCGGTGCAGTCTCCTTCAGCCGACATCCAAAACCGCATCAATAGTTTGCAGAGAGATTATACCCAGGCACAATTGGATGTAATGACCGAAAAGAAATTTTATCCCGATGCCAACAGTACGTTGAGGGTTGCGTACGGCAATGTGCAGGGTTACTCTGCAAGGGATGCCGTGAAATACAGCTACTACACAGATATGGATGGATTGATGGAAAAATACAAGCCTGGGGACTATGAGTTTGATGTACCGCAAAAGCTGCGTGCATTGCATGCTGCCAAAGATTATGGACAGTACGGAAAAAACGGCATGATGCCAGTGTGCTTCATTGCTACCAATCACACTACCGGCGGAAACAGCGGTAGTCCTGCTTTGGATGGATATGGTAACCTCATTGGGTTAAACTTTGACCGTGCATGGGAAGGCACCATGAGCGATATTAATTACGATGCCGGCATCTGCAGAAACATAATGGTTGACATTCGTTACGTACTTTTTATTGTAGACAAATATGCAGGTGCAGGCCATCTTGTAAAAGAAATGAAAATGGTATACCCCAAGACAAAAAAATAATTCTCTTGCAGTAGGATAATTACAGGAGCCTTTTCGTTTATATCTTAGCCTCTCTAAAAATAAAGTATGATCCAAACTAAATTGTTATCTATTGTTGTTGCCCTATGTATCCTGGTTGCTTCCTGCCAGAACGAAAAGAAAAGCAGTACAACTGTTGCCGTTGCCTCATCAGACAGTATTACAGCGCCGCTGGATACTGGCGCAAAGTGGTGGACCAACAGCAATATTTATGAAGTAAATCTTCGACAATATTCTAAAGAAGGAACCATCAATGCTTTTAGCAGGAGCTTACCACGGTTGAAAGACATGGGTGTAGAAATTCTGTGGTTCATGCCCGTAACACCCATCGGCATAGAAGGTAGAAAAATGGATTCATCGCAATTAGGCAGTTACTATGCCGTGAGAAATTACAAAGGCTTTAATGAAGAATATGGAACCATGCAGGATTGGATAGCTTTCGTAAAGCAGGCCCACAGCATGGGTTTTAAAGTAATTACTGACTGGGTGGCTAATCATTCTGCACCAGACAATCCATGGATTAAAACACACCCGCAGTTTTATGAAAAAGATTCTACCGGCAACTTTGCTTATTCTTTCGACTGGTCAGACACCCGGAATTTAAATTATGCGAATCTTGAGTTGCGGGATAGCATGACAGCCGCCATGAAATTTTGGCTAACCGAAACAGGGACAGACGGATTTAGGTGTGATATGGCAGGAGAAGTGCCAACCGATTTTTGGAAAGCTTGCATTGCCGCTTTGAAGACGGTAAAGCCTGATCTCTTTATGTTGGCAGAAGGCGAGAAGCCAGAATTACTGGTGGCTGGGTTTAATGTAAGCTACACCTGGCAAGCCATGCACGCTATGAAAGATCTGTATAGCAGCACAAAAAAATTGCCCTATTTCGATTCTATTTTAAATGCCAATATACAAAGCCACCCGGCCAATGCAGCCCGCCTCTTTTTTACCAGCAACCATGATGAAAACAGCTGGAATGGTACCGAGTATGAGAAGTACGGCATGGCCGCCAAAGCATTTGCCGTGTTGAGTGGTACGT
>JAYTBG010000151.1:0-11142 GCA_043737055.1 Chitinophagaceae bacterium
ACCCCGGCGGCTTCTATTGTGTCTGTGTAAGTAAAATAATCTTTCTGCGAGAGGGACGATTCATTCGTTTTATCTGCCGTCGTTTTACAAGAAATCATAAAAAGGGCTAATAGTGTACTCATGACCGTTAGGCTGAGCAGTAATTTCATTTTCATCATAGTAAGCGTTATGGTTTGGTTAGTGTTGCGGGTGCTGAAAAAGGACAGCTGTTTTTTTAGTTCAATCGACGTAGCATGACCTTCATCAAAACTGAAAGTAAATAAAAGAGCTGCCACTTTCCTGTGTAAATATGATACTGAGGAGCAATGCTGCCCAAATGAGGCCAAGCGTAACCCATGACAATTTTTGAGCTTCTGCCAACACAGACTTATTGCGGAGCAGCCAGTGAAACAATAGCATAAAAGGAATAATGACTGCTACTTTAATAATGGCCATGGTAGACAACAGGGGCGGGGCCGCAGTTACAAAACCAGTCATGCTTTGCAGCAGGTCTCCGGCCTGGCCAAAGGTAGAAGCCCTGAAAAAAACCCAGGTTACATTGATCATCATAAATACAAAAAAGGCGTATAAAAAATTGTTGTTAGACTGTTTGTGCAGCGCTACTGTTTGTCCATTGACATCGACCGATGTTGCAGGTTGCTTTTTTAGCAAGCGTTCTACAACAAGGTAGGTGCCATGGAGTGCGCCCCACACTACAAAGGTCCAGTTGGCGCCATGCCACAGCCCGCCAAGCAACATCGTAAGCATCAATGCCCCGTATAATTTGACGGCGCCATTCCGGTTGCCTCCCAGCGGAATGTACAGGTAGTCTCGCAGCCATGTAGACAGTGTGATATGCCATCTACGCCAAAAATCTGAAAAGCTTGTAGCCGCATAAGGATAGTTGAAGTTCTGTGGCAAAATAAAACCTAGTGCCATAGCTACGCCAATGGCACAAGTGGAGTAGCCGGCAAAGTCAAAAAATATTTGTCCCGAAAATGCAAGTACGCCCGCCCACGCATCAAGGGCCGGGAGCAAACCTTTTGCACTAAAAATATCATCCGCGGTTTTTGCCAGCATACTATCTGCTAAAACCACTTTCATAAAAAGGCCCAGCGTGAGCAACAGCAGGCCATTAAACAATTGTTGTTGGTTTGCTTTTCGTTCTGTTTCAAACTGCGGTACCAACTGCGGCGGCCTTACAATGGGGCCTGCTACCAGGTGCGGAAAAAACGTAACGAACAGAGAGAAATCGAGCAACGATTTTACAGGTTTACTTTCTTTTTTATACATGTCAATAGTATAGCAAAGCGTGGTGAACGTGTAAAAGGAAATACCGGCAGGTAAAATAATATTTGGTTTAGCAGGATGAAAGTCAAGGCCAACGGTATTGGCTAACAGCACAAAATTATCTAGCAGGAAGGTACCGTATTTAAAAAAACAGAGCATACCCAGGTTACCGATCAAGCTAACAACGAGCAATACTTTTTTCTTAACCGGGTTATCTTCTTCATACAATGCCTTGCCTACGAAAAAATCTATAACGGTAGAAAGCCAGAGCAGGAGAATGAAAGGTGGATTCCATGCAGCGTAAAAAATATAGCTGGCGAGGAGCAGGTTTACTTTTTTGGTTTTCCAGGAAAAGGGCATGTTGTGCAAAATCAACATGATGATAAAGAAAACGATGAATGTATAGGAGTTGAATACCATGGTTACCTAGTTGTAGTGATGGATGTTTGAAAAATAGCATTCGCATTGAGATGGTTCACCAACTCACGGGTATAGGTAATAGCATCTCCGGGGGTGAGATGAGAGTCTTCAGGACAAAGCATTCCCGCTGTTACCGGGTTGTCCATAAAATGAAAACCCTGGCAGTTGGTTACTTTCAACAAGCTATTCCAAAATTTCTCCCTGGGGAATCCCATTTTTTCTCCGAAAGAAAGCTCACCACTACTAGGCGTGCGAACAAAGAATACATTGCCGCCCCTTGCCCTGATCATATCAGTGTAACCCTTAACTGTATTGCACACATTTAGAATGGCTGAGTCTGTCATAGGTGGCCCCTTTCTGCCACCAGACAAGGTTTTCCAAATATTGATCACCCTTCGATGGTCGTTGGAGTCGGCCACAAACTGCGGGCTCATGCAAGACTGCTCATTAAAAAGACATCGATCGAAACCCACCGGAAAAGCGGGCATTACAAATACTCCTGGCCTGTTGGGCAACTGTAACTGCGCCAATTTTGCATTGATAGAAAAATTTTCTTTGTCTAAAAAAACAAACATTGCCTCCAGCGGGCGATTGATGTGAAAGCTGCCACGTTGTGCCAATGTTTGGTCTTTGAGGTAGTTGATCCTTTCTGTGGGCTTCCGGTTGGTAAATGGAGATTCCGGAAAAAAGAGAGGTTCCGTTACATCAACAACCACGCTTCCTTTAAATTTTTTATCCTCTGCCAGGTTGCGCAATACCGGCAGGGGATTGCTACCCGTCATTGCCAATTGAATGGCTTTTTTGCCGGTAAGTTTTTCCCATGTGGCAATGTCAAGGTCAAACTTAATGCGTGACGAGCCGGTGAAGACGACTGCATCAGACGAAGGGAGATATGCTTGGGAACGGGCGTGCGCCCATAGTGGCTCATCATCATTGTAAGATGGGGTGAGGCCCATGCTTCTAAGATAGATTTCTACGGCACCTACCACTGCTACCACTATCAATAGCATAAGAATCGCCGATTTTTTGATGGAAGACTGATTCATGTTGAGAATGATTTGCTGTAGATACCGGTGGGTATCATTAATGATAAAAAATGGAAACAGGGTTAGCAGTCAGTTCTTTGATAGAAATTGGATGACCCTTATAGAGTGGGTAAATCTGGTGGGTAATACATTTATCACAGTTAGTCTTTCAACCCACACAAAATAAAACGATGATCGTTCTGGCCTTATTACAGCCAAGATAGTAATTATATGTAATTACTGTAACATCAGTTTATCCCCGAATGAGGTTCGTGGTAAAGTTGATTTCAGTAATGCAGGGGAGAAAAGGGTACAGGGACAGGGTGCGGGTTAAGATTCCCGCAGGATCTTTTCCATCTTTCTACCTTTGGCTAATTCATCTACCAGCTTATCCAGGTAGCGTACCTTTTTGGTGAGGGGTTGTTGATGTCTTCAATGCGATAGCCGCAGATGAGGCCAGTGATAAGATGGGCATTAGGATGGAGCTTTGCCTGTTGGAAAAAAATTTCGAAGGTTACCCGTTCGTTGAGGAGTTCTTTAATTGTTGGTCATTGAAACCTGTTAACCATTATATCACCTGGTGCAATTCTTTTATCGTTCTTCCTTTCTTTTTAACCTTTTCAACATAGAGAGGATACACAGAGGCGAAAGTTAGTTGGGCTACTCGCTGGTTATGAGTTGCCGATGTCTGCATACAGGAAAAGGGTTGATCAAAAGTGATTATCGCTGCTTTGACGAAAGATAAAAAATTTCTTCCATTGAAAGATTTGCAAAGCAGTTACCTGAACTAACTTCTTCTTTTAACGACTTTGTAAATTACGCCGCTGTAATCGTCGCTAATAAGCATCGCACCATCAGGCATCATCTCCACATCTACAGGTCGCCCTAACACTTTTCCATCTGCCTGCAGCCAGCCCTCGGCAAAAGTGCTGTACCCAAGAGAGTTGCCGGCACTGTCCAGCTTTACGAGGCTTACCCTGTAACCCAGTGGCTCTGCACGGTTCCAACTGCCATGCTCGGCAATAAACACCTGGTTTGTGTAGGCAACACCAAACATGGCGCCAGTGTAAAAACGCATACCAAGGGCAGCCACATGCGGGCCTAGCTTTTCTATCGGTGCGCCATAATCGCTGCAATTTTTGCCGCTTCCAAATTTCGTATCCAGCATACTTCCTTCATGGCAGAAGGGGAAGCCAAAGTGCATGCCGGCTGCTGGTGCATGGTTCAATTCATCCCTGGGCACATCGCTACCCATTTGGTCTCCGCCGTTTTCTGTAAACCAGAGTTCTTTACTAATTGGGTGCCATGCAAACCCAACAGAGTTGCGAATGCCGGCGGCAAAAATTTCTAACCCGGTTCCATCATCATTCATGCGGGTAATGGTTGCATAAATTTTTTCTGCAGGATGACATACGTTGCAGGGGGCACCCACCGGAACGTACAGTTTGCCATCCGGGCCAAAAGCAATGAACTTCCAGCCATGATGTTTGTCCTCTGGAAATTTGTTGTACACAACTTTAGGTACCGGAGGCTTGCCAAGGTTGGCTTCTATATTTTGGAATTTTAAAATGGAGGAAACCGTTGCCACATACAGGCTCCCGTTTTTAAAAGCAACCCCGTTGGGAGTGTTTAGGCCGCTGGCAAGAATGTATACTTTATCTGCCTTGCCATCTTTATTATCGTCTGTTACTGCATACACTTTGTCTTGTGCACGGTTGCCTACATACAACACGCCCCCGGGAGATAAGGTCATGCTTCTTGCATTGGGCACTTCTGCATATACGCTGATGCTAAAGCTATCTGGCAAAACTATTTTATCCAACTGGTATTTTTTATACAGTGTTTCAGCGCTACCTGGTTCTAGCTTTGCTTGCTGTAATTTTTTTTTCTGTGTGCAGGAAAGTACGAGGCATGGTAGCAGCAAAGCCATCAATAGTTTAATCATAATTATTTTTTGTAGGATTTCGGGTATGTTTCTACCCTGTAGATGTGACTGTGCAAACATTTAACCAAACAGATCCTGCACGCCATGTAAATGTTTTGCCTCATGTGCCAGCAACCATTGCTTGCGCCAGAGTTCTCCCGAGTATCCGACAAGATCACCTTTGCTGCCAATTACACGGTGGCAGGGCACAATGATGGGAATGTTGTTTTTACCATTTGCAGTACCCACGGCCCTGATGGCTTTTGCATCGCCCAGGTTTTTACTGAGTTGCATATAGCTAATTGTTTTCCCGGGGTCAATGGCTTCAAGCGCCTTCCAAACCTTTTGTTGAAATGGGGTACCTGCCTGCTGCATCGGAATTTGAAACGAAAAAATTTTTCCTGCAAAATAATTATCTAATTGACCTATGCACAGCGCTAATACGGGGTTTGGAGAAACATCCACTGGCGAGGGAGCGCTATCTATCGTAAATGACAATTGAGTAAGCATGTCGCCAGAGGCAGCGAGTTTTAAAATACCCAGTGGGCTTTCGTAATAAACAAAATCAGTCATGTTATATTAATATAGATTGCCTGGGTGCTAACCAACTTTATCACCATTGCTTACGGGCATGTTTGGTTCTAGCAGTACCACTTCGTTGTTTACATTGTACACACCCAGCACAAGACACTCACTCATGAAATTGGCAATTTGCCTTACGGGAAAATTGACTACAGCAATCACCTGTTTGCCCACGAGGTCCTCTTTGTTATACAGGGCTGTAATTTGTGCGGATGATTTTTTAACTCCCAAGGGGCCAAAGTCTACGTGCAGTTGATACGCAGGCTTGCGGGCCTTTTCAAAATCTGCAACTGCTATTACCGTGCCCACTCTGATATCTATTTTTTCAAAATCGCTCCATGAAATCATTCCCGGAAATTTAGTATTACCATGGTTATGTAATGCGTCTGTGGCGTCCCGCAAAAAAATAGATGAGGGCGCCAAAAAAACCAAGCAATATCGTAATGAGTAGCCAAATAATTTTAGCGTCTTTATCGCTAAAGTTGCTAGTAGCAATTTCAATAATTATTTTGATCCAGAAGATTAACCCACCTATAACGAGGAAGATTATAATCCACTCCAGGCCACCAGACAAAGAAAATAAAAGTTGCAAATGGCTCATAAGTTATTTCTGATAAACATACAATATCTTTCTCACTATATACTTTCCACTTTTGTTACGGCATCCGTATTGATGGGGCCAAAAACATGCGGGAACATTTCATTTACCGACGGGGCCAGCTCATACTTCAATTCGGAGCTGAGCAAGGACTCATCTATGTGTAACAACAGCAGGTCTGTCTGGTTTTTATAATAACGTTGCAACACACCACTCACCTGTGCTTGCGTGCTTGTGTGTATGAAACCCTCTCTTGCCAGTGAGGGTGCTTCGTAAGAGTTGGCTTTGATGGCTGCTGCCCAGGCTTGTTTGTTGGTAACGTGGTAGATCATGTATCTAAAAGATTGGCGAGAAAAACCAGCTCCTCCATTTTATAGCGGTTGCGTTCATTGTCAAAACATTTGCTCAATTCTTCCAGCAAAAACTGGATCACCTTTTTATTGTTCAATGGACGAAAGTAGGAGGGTACCGCCGGCACAGATAGCCTCTTGAAATAACTTTCAATATCCTTGTGCGAATACATTTGCCCGGTAAGCGAATCAATGAAAAACTTTATTTTTTCGGATGCATGGCCGGCGGGGTTGAGCAACTCATAGCGTTCGTCGTAATAGCCTAGTAAAAACTGGCGGGGAATATTAATAGCCTTCACCGGAATATCAAGCAACTGGCAGAGAATTAAATAATTTATTCCGTTGCCAATGGCGTTTCCCTTGCGGCTTTCCAATGTTCTGTTAATGAGAAAATGATCCGGGGTTTCGTAACTGATCTCTACACCTTTTTGTTTGTAGTAGTTAAAGAAAATGCTGTTGATCACATTCACTGTTTCGATAGGTGTGAGGTAATTGTTCAGCTCCAGCCAGGTGTTGCGCCGCAATTTCTCAATCTCCTGCTTCAACGTTTCGGGCAGCAGATCAGGATAATGATATTTGGCTACGAGATACGCACCCTGCAGCAAATCTTTGTCGCCATCTTTCCACGCAGTGAAGTCTTCGGTAAGTTCCCGAAAGTGTACACGGTGAATGAGCAGTTCAATTCGTTCCTGCGTGTCTTCGTTTTGTATGTTCTCCCAAAGTAGCTCCAGGTTCGGTATGATGGCTTTGCCGAAAGAGAGAATTTTTTCACTCACAGTGCTGTACACATCTTCGTCCGGATCATCTATCAGGTGTAACAGTGCTTTTATTTGTTTATTCTCTTTCAACGGATTGATTTTATCAGCCTCAATTTCGGGCAGGATTGTTTAAGGAGATCATAAAATTTTCCACAGCGGTGCACAACATTTGCTTTCATCATTTTACTGCGTCTCATTTTAATTTACAACAAGCATGCAACATCTTGTATATTGATAAGAATGTGTGAAGTATTTACGAACATTGGCCGTAGGCAGATTGGAGCTTTTCAGGCTGAGATACATAACATCGAAGTTGGTACCCAACTCATGAACTTTGGTAGCTTTCAATGATGACAAAAAATGTGTAGCGCACGAAAAAGGGCTGGATGACTCCAACCCTTTTCAAATATCTAAGATGTTATTTCTTTTTCGGAGCAGCCTTTTTTGCGGCTGCTTTTTTGGGGGCAGCTTTCTTAGGAGCAGCTTTTTTCTTAATCGCCGTCTTAGTTTTTTTATCAAATGCTTTTGGCTCTTGTATCAGGATCATTTTTCTTACTTCTTCAAGGGGCAGTTCTGCCAGTTCTGCCGGGGTGCGCTTACCATTGGCGCCTGCCGTTAGCTTCAGCATTTTTTTACCAAAACGAATAAAGGGTCCCCAGCGCCCGTTTTCCAAAGCAATCTTTTCTTCGGGCCATTGTTGTATAAAACGATTGGCTTCCTTTTCTTGTTTTTTCTCAATGAGTTCGTTACAATCCTGCTGCGTGAGTGTATCAAAATTGTAAGCTCGTGGAATATTTATAAACAGGTCATTCCATTTAATAAAAGGTCCAAACCGGCCCTTGCCTTTAGTAATCGGTTTTTCATTGAAGAAACCAATTGGCGCATCTTCTACTTGTTTAGCGTTGATAATCTCCACCGCCCTTTTCAAGTCTACTTCTATTGCTTCTTCCCCTTTAGGAATAGATACAAATTGCTCACCCCATTTTACATACGGACCAAAACGGCCGATGTTAACGGATACTTCAAGGCCATCATGTTCGCCGAGTGTAAGTGGAAGTTTAAAAAGCTCCAGGGCTTCCTCCATGGAAATGGTCTCTATACTCTGCGACGCTTTGAGTTTGGCAAACTTTGGTTTCTCTTCATCATTTTGTGCACCTATCTGCACCATCGGGCCATACCTGCCCATGCGGGCTGTTATCGGTTTTCCATCTTCGCTTACACCCAGCACCCTTTCGCCAACGGCACGCTCTGCCGTTTCTAAAGTATGCTCAACACCGCTGTGAAAAGGCTCATAGAAATCCCGAACCATGGCATTCCATTTTATTTTGCCGCCGGCGATCTCATCAAATTCTTTTTCAATTTTTGCTGTAAAGGAATAGTCCATTACATCTTTAAAATGCTGACTCAAAAAATCGGTCACTACCAAACCAAGATCTGTAGGAAAGAGTTTAGCCTTTTCAGCACCTGTATTCTCAGTTTCTGTCAGTCGCTGAATGACGCCATCTTTCAATTTTAATATAGTGAAGCTGCGCTTTACGCCGTCCTTATCCTTTTTCTCTACATAATTTCTTTTTATAACCGTAGAAATAGTGGGAGCGTAGGTACTTGGTCGGCCGATACCCAACTCTTCTAATTTTTTTACCAGCGAAGCTTCTGTGTATCGGGCTGCATGTTTGGTAAAACGCTGGGTGGCGGTCATTTGGTTGAACTCCAGCACCTGGCCCGCGGCGAGATTTGGCAGGCGGCTTTCGTCGCCTTCATCAGTTTCTTCCTCGTCGGTACTCTCCAGGTATACTTTTAAGAAACCATCAAATTTTAAAACTTCACCGGTGGCGGTTAATTCCTGATCATTGGAGCTGATGTTTATTTTTGCCGTCGTTTTTTCAAATTCCGCATCGCTCATCTGGCTGGCAATGGTCCGCTTCCATATCAACTCATACAATCTATTCAACTCGTGGTCATCTAAGCTATGGTTTTCCATGTACGTTGGGCGAATGGCCTCATGCGCTTCCTGCGCACTTTCGTTTTTATTTTTGTAGCGCCGAACCTGCAAGTATTTATCACCGTAACTTTTTGCGATCTCCGCTTTAATGGCATCCATAGCTGTTTCGCCCAGGCTCACACTGTCCGTTCTCATGTAAGTGATCTTTCCGCTTTCGTACAATCGTTGCGCCAGCAACATTGTTTTACTTACGCCGTAGCCGAGTTTGCGGCTGGCTTCCTGTTGCAAAGTGGAAGTGGTAAAAGGTGCGGCGGGTGTTCGTTTGCCGGGCCTCACTGTTATATCCTTTACTGTATAATTAGCTCCTATACAGCTCTGCAAAAACTTCTCAGCATCGGCAGCTTCATTTTGACGGGCACCCTCCGCTTTGAAATTTACCGAGCGGTTGTTTAAATCAATGGCGGCTAAACTAGCCTCTACTTTAAAACTATAGGTGGAATTAAATGCATTGATCTCCCTTTCTTTTTCAACCACTAATTTTACGGCTACACTTTGCACCCGGCCGGCGCTGAGGCCACCTTGTTGACCAATCTTTCTCCAAAGCACGGGACTCAATTCAAAACCAACGAGCCTGTCTACCACCCGGCGGGCCTGCTGTGCATTTACCAGGTCCATATTAATAATACGAGGATTCTGCACTGCCTTTTGAATGGCGGGCTTCGTTATTTCATGAAACACAATTCTCTTGGTTGTCTTCGGATCGAGGTTTAATACTTCCGCAAGGTGCCAGCTTATGCTTTCTCCCTCACGGTCCTCATCCGATGCCAGCCACACTTCATCTGCTTTCTTGGCCAACGCCCGCAAATCCCTTACCACCCGCTCTTTTTCTGGAGGTACAATGTACTTAGGTGTAAAGTCATTTTTTATATCAATACCCATATCATTTTTCTCCAGGTCACGAATGTGCCCAAAGCAACTCTTCACCTCGAAATCCTTCCCCAGAATGGCTTCAATCGTTTTGGCTTTTGCCGGGGACTCTACTATCAATAAGTTCTTTGCCATAATTTTTTTATGCCTTTTACAGCCTGCTACACTTGGTAAAATTTTTTCTAAAACAACCCTAACAATGCTACGTACGATATAATGTTGCTTTCCTTTTTTATCTTGAAAAGGAAATGTTGGATAGTGCAATATTAGTTTAAAAATGAAAAATCAGTCTTTTTGCTAAAATCGGGGTCTGCTATAAAAATTCCAGGATGCGGCTTTTAACGGAAGCGTCTTTGTAAATTCTTTGATGACCTAGCCCCCTGGTGATCATAAAATCAATGTTGGGAAGCTGATCTTCCTGCACCTTCAATGCATCTGACAAAGGTGTGATGAGGTCGTCTTCATCGTGCACCCACAACACTGAAGCGCTTATATTTTTCATTGCCCGCCTTACGGAAAACCACTCCGTTTTTTTACCACTGATATCAAAGATCACATCGTCTATAGACTGGCGGATGTTTTTGCCGCTGATACCCAACATAGCAAACGCCCCGTTGATAGCAGTGCTCGTTTCAGTAGCGGGTGCAATTAATACAAGTTTTGTATGATGGTCATGCTCCACATCCTCCAGTGCAAGACTTACGGCTATACCGCCAAAGGAGTGACTGACAAATGCATTTATCGGTCCGTACTTATCGCAAACCACTTTTATCATTTCTGCATATTCTACTGCGTTTACAGTAATACCGCCGCTAATACCATGTGCAGGTGCATCAAAAGCCAACACCTCGTATCCTTTGGCCACGAGGTCCACTGCATACTTATCAAACTTGTGACAGCTAGAAGAAAAGCCGTGAAGCAACAACACTTTTTTGGGTTGGGGATGATTGCAGCGATAACCGTGGATCTTGTTGCCGCCAAGGTCAAACTCCAACTTCTCTCCCTGTAAAAATACATCTGCCTCCTTGCCTTTGTACCGGGAAAGTGGTGTACAAAACAAGCGAAAGGCCTCTTCTCCCGATCGGCGTCTATTGACCACCGATAGCAGATATAATTTCGTTCTGATAAAACCGATTGCTAAGTTTTGTTGTACTTTCATTGCCGCAAAACTAACCTTTATGAGAATATCATTGATAGGATCTGGCAATGTAGCATCTGTGTTGGGGCGGGTGATGACGCAAAACCATCACCAGGTGATACAAGTCATAAGCCGGGATGTGGATAATGCCAGGTTGCTGGCTGAGGAGGTCGGAGCCAGCTATTCGGATTTTGATGGTAAGCCAGATG
>JAYTBG010000152.1:0-11133 GCA_043737055.1 Chitinophagaceae bacterium
TAAAAATTAGAACGCCGTTCAAGTAATTTTGTTGTATTATTCATTCTTTAAGGGCTAATTTAGCTTCAATTAACGTAAATCATACCAAAAACCAATAACTCAATGTTAAAACTAATTCGCCCTATTGCCTTTATTGATTTGGAAACAACAGGTGTAAATCTCTCCCTTGATAGAATTGTAGAAATTGCCATTGTGAGGCTGATGCCAGACGGCACCCGCAGTGTTAAACGAAAACTGATCAATCCGGAAATGGTTATTTCCCAGGCCTCCAGCGACATTCATGGAATAACAAACGAAATGGTGAAGGATGCCCCTACTTTTAAGCAGGCAGGCAATGAAATAAAACAGTTTTTAGAAAATTGCGATCTCGGTGGTTATAACAGTAACCGGTTTGACATTCCTATTTTAATGGAGGAGTTTCTTAGAGCAGAAATGGATGTGGATCTGAGTGACAGGCGAATGATAGATGTGCAGCATATTTTTTACCAGATGGAACCGAGAACGCTGACTGCAGCGTACAAATTCTTTTGTGACAAAGAGCTGGAAAACGCACATAGTGCGGAGGTAGACATTAAAGCCACTATAGAAGTGTTTGAAGCCCAGGTGCAACGCTACCAAAAACTGGGCGACACAGTGGATTCTATTTTAAGTGTGATTGGCGAAGAAAAAATTGTTGACTATGCCCGCCGCTTTGTGTTCGACGACAAGGGTGTGGAAGTGTTCAATTTTGGCAAATATAAAGGTAAGGCGGTTATAGATATTCTTAAAAACGAGCCACAGTATTATGATTGGATGATGAAGGGCGAGTTTCCTATGCACACCAAGAAAAAACTGACCGAGATTTTTAACAAAGCTTTGTTAAGAAAGAAATAATTTCCTTTATGGTATTCCTAATTGTTTTCATGGTTGAGTTTTAGTTATAGATTTGCCTTATAAATCATCTGCGCTTTTGAACAAATTAGTTATAATACCAACCTTTAACGAGCGTGAAAACATTGAGGCAATTATAGCTGCTGTTATTGGCTTAGATACCGGGTTTCATATTTTAATTGTAGAAGACAACTCACCAGATGGAACCGCAAGCATTGTAAAATCACTTTTCCCCAAATACCCTGGTCAACTCTTTATAGAAGAGCGCCGGGGCAAGCTGGGTTTAGGCACTGCCTACATTCATGGTTTTAAATGGGCATTGAAAAAAGGGTATACGCATATCTTTGAAATGGATGCAGATTTCTCTCACAACCCAAAAGATCTAAACAGGCTTTACGATGCGGCTCTGCAAAATGCAGATGTTGCTGTTGGATCCCGGTATGTAAAAACCGGCGCTGTAGAAAATTGGCCTGCCAACAGAATCCTGCTTTCTAAAGGTGCTTCTCTTTACACCCGCATCATCACATGGATGCCGATTAAAGACCCCACCGCAGGCTTTGTTTGCTATCGTAGAGAGGTATTGGAAACTATCAACCTCGATCAAATATCTTTTCTTGGCTATGCCTTTCAGATAGAAATGAAATTTGCCGCCTGGAAGCTGGGCTTTAGAATTGTAGAAGTACCCATCACTTTTATAGACCGGGAATTGGGCGCCAGTAAAATGAATAAAGGAATTGTCAAAGAGGGCATTCTGGGGGTGCTCAAACTCAAATGGCAAAGCATGTTTAAAAACTATCGCCGCCGTGTGAGTAAAACCGAGACTGGTTCACAAAACAGCTCCCTGTCTATTCAATAGTTTGACAGCTTTTTACTCCTTAGTAATTATAATATCTACAATTTTTTAATTGCAAACATTTTTTTTCATGGGATGTTTCTAAGTTTTTATTGATATGGCTGGTACGAAAATAGAAAAGCAAAATGCAATCATACTTTTCCCCCTTCGCTTAAATCAAAATAACAATATTATAGGTCTTATCCAGGTATATAAAGATGCCCAGGTTTTAAAATTTGATACATCGGAACTGAACAACATCGATCTCCGAAAATATTTTGTTCAGCTGCCGGGCCCGGCTAAATCCTGTCTTTACAATTTATCTAACGAGGGCATTCTGTTTTTTAAAGACGGGATAAAAAAGAAATTTAAACAGCAAAAATCGGGTGTATTGCTGAAGCAATTTTACCTGCAGGCATTTATAAGAAAAATACAGGAACAATTTGAGATATTAAAACCATTTGCGCATTTGATAAAATGGTATCACCAGTTGCCGAATTCTGCAACGGGTAATATGACAACAACAGCATGTGCCTTTAGTATTTACAAACCGGTGTTGCAGTTTGAAGTAGTAAAAGAGGATGAGCATTTGCAACTGGTTAGTAAGGTCAGCATCAACAACACTGATTACAATCTCCACCATTTTCGCCGTTTTCATTTTTTGCTGCAAAGCAGGAATGAGTATTTTTTGTTGACCCATAAAGATTATCAAACATTGGAGTGGCTGGGTGAAAACCAGCCAGGGCACTACAGCATGGATCCTGTTTTATTTGCCCAGCATATATTGACTAAACTGGAAGCTGACTATGCCGTAAAACGAAATAATTTATTTGAAATTACCAGCATTGAAGTAATACCACAACCCAGGGTTTTGCTGAGTGAAATAAGCAATTCTTTTTTAATGCTCACTCCACAATGGTTGTATGATGGATACTTGGTAGACGGAGAGTGGAAGGATGTTTTTGAAACCACCAATAACGGGAAAGCAATCGTTATAAAAAGAAATAAAGAAAAAGAAACGGCCTTTAAAAAACAACTGGAAGTGTTGCATGCAAATTTTAAGAGCCAGTATAACGGCTACTATTATTTGTCTTTTGCCGAGGCGCAAAAAAAGCAATGGTTTTTAAAAGTGTATCACCAGTTACTGGAAATGGATATAGAATTGGCCGGCATTGATATGCTTACACATTTCAGGTATTCGGCTCACAAGCCTGTTACACAATTGGAGGTACAAACAAACGATACCAAATCCCTTCTGGTAGATTTCTCCCTGCAATTTGGCGGAGAAACCATTCCACTGGCTGAGCTGCAAAAAATGCTAATTGCCGGCCAAAGGGCTGTGATGCTGAAGGATGGATCGATGGGCGTATTAAGTGAAGAATGGCTAAATGAATATGCTACCATTATTAAGCATAGTAAAGTTGATAAAAAACAATTAACCGTTCCCCAATGGCTCGCCATCAGCCAGCAAAAAAATGCAGCCTCTTGTAGCTCTTTAAAAATAACAATTAATGATAATTGGTGGCAAAACTGGGAACGCTGGCAAAACCCCGACGAGGTATTATACCCAATTTCTAAAAAAATAAATGCCACACTCAGGCCTTACCAGCAAAAAGGTTTTGAATGGCTAAAGCTGCTGGCAGAAATAAATGCAGGAGGCTGCCTTGCAGATGATATGGGCCTTGGTAAAACATTACAAACGATTTGTTTTATCACGGACAGGCTGGAACAATTATCCGATGGTATTGCTTTGATCATTTGTCCTTCGTCTTTAATTTATAACTGGCAGCAGGAGATACTCAAATTTGCACCGCATCTGCGCACATATATTCATCATGGGCAGGGCAGGGATATAGCCAGTATCACTGCAACTAAAATGGATGTATGCATCACTAGCTATGGTACCATGCGATCTGATATAGATCAACTCTCCGTATTGAATTTTGATGTGGCCGTAGTCGATGAAAGCCATAATATAAAAAACCCTTTGGCACAAAGCACAAGGGCCATTTACCAGTTGCAGGTAAGTTGCAGAATAGCACTCAGTGGTACACCTGTGATGAACAATACTTTTGACCTGTATTCTCAATTAGAATTTTTACTGCCCGGAATGTTTGGCAGTAAAGAATTTTTTAAAAAAGAATATGCAGATGCCATAGACCGTGACCGCAACGAAGAAAAAATAGCCATGCTGCAGCGTTTGACAGCCCCTTTTATTTTACGCCGTACCAAAGAACAGGTAGCCAAAGATCTGCCGGAAAAAACTGAATCTATTCTTTGGTGCAATATGGGTATGGAACAAAAAGACATGTACAATGGCATTAAAGAAAGTATTAAGAGCAACCTGTTCTTAAATATTAAAGCAGATGGCTTGGGAAAAAGTAAGCTAGCGGTATTGCAGGGTATTATGAAATTAAAACAGGTATGCAGTTCGCCCATGTTATTACCTGCCGAAGAACAGAGCACAGCTCATTCTATCAAAACCGAAATGTTGCTGGATGAACTGGCTAACCTGGGCAATCATAAAGTATTGGTGTTTTCGCAGTTTACAAAAATGCTGAACCTGCTGGCAGAAACCTTTACTAAAAAAGGAATTTCGTTTTACCAGTTGGATGGCAATACGCCTCCAAAACAAAGAGCTGCAATGGTAGCCGACTTTCAATCAGAAGGCAATGCGACCAATGTGTTTTTAATAAGCCTGATGGCAGGCAATACCGGGCTCACCCTAACAGCAGCGGATTATGTTTTTCTGTTTGATCCATGGTGGAATAATGCAGTGCAGCAGCAGGCCATTGACCGTACTCATCGCATTGGCCAAACCAAAAATGTATTCGCCTACAAAATGATTTGCAAAGATACCATTGAAGAAAAAATTATTCAATTGCAACAAAATAAAAAAGAGCTGAGCGATAATCTTATTGGCGATAATGAAGGTTTTGTAAAACAGCTTACCAAGGAGGATGTAGAGTTTTTGTTTAGTTAGTTACCCTGGTAAATTGACCAGATGAATTGCATGGAATGAATTGCTCTATTGGATGAATTGCCATCTCAGGTGAATTGAATATCAGATGAATTGCCCTGGGCTTCAGCCCGGGAGTGTAATGAAACACAAAATGATTACCGGGCTTCAGCCGAATTTTAAATATATCCTTTTGGGCTAAAGCCCAGTAATGTATTGTATTTCACTACTCCCAGCCTTAGGGCTGGGGGTACCAGGCAACCTTTAATCACGGGGCTTTAGCCCCTATCACTAAGGCATTAATGATAATAAAAAATATACATCACTTAAATGCCGGGTGAAACTGCTGCAATGTACTTCTAAGAAATTCTCTATCCAGGTGCGTGTAGATCTCGGTGGTGGTAATACTTTCATGACCTAGCATTTCCTGAACAGCTCTAAGGTCTGCGCCACCTTCTACAAGATGTGTAGCAAAAGAGTGGCGAAATGTGTGAGGGGAAATGTTTTTTTCGATGCCCGCTTTTTTTACAAGATCTTTTAGTATTAAAAATATCATCACCCTGCTAAGCCTATGCCCACGCCGGTTCAGGAAAAGTATATCTTCTTCGCCGCTTTGTATGCCTATGTGATTTCTGATATTGTTGCGATAGATTTGGATGTATTTGATGGCATCTCTGCCAATTGGCACAAGTCGCTCCTTATCGCCTTTGCCCAATACTTTTATAAAACCCACGTCCATAAATAGATTGCTTATTCGCAGGTTCACCAGTTCGCTCACCCGCAAACCGCAACTGTACATCGTTTCAAAAATAGCTTTGTTACGCCCACCTTCTGGTTTGCTTAAGTCCAGGCTGGCAATAATTTTTTCTATCTCATCAAAGCTTAGAACGTCTGGTAGTTTTCGGGTTGTTTTCGGCGCTTCTAACATCAAAGTAGGGTCTGCTTTCACCAATTGCTCCACAAGGCAATATTTATAAAAACTTCTAAGACCAGATATGATCCTCGCCTGCGATGTAACCGTCATGCCCATCTCATGAATCCACTGCACAAAAGATTCAAGTTCTTTCAGGGTGATGCCTGCTGGAGTATTTGCCCCTTTTGACTCTTTCAAAAATGTGGTGAATTTCTCAAGATCATGCATGTAGGCTTCAACAGAATTGTCGGCGAGAGATTTTTCTAATTGCAGCCACCCCTTGTAGCCTTTTTTGTAAGCTTCCCACATAATTGATCCAACTTATTTTTCTCGTTGATTGTACAATATAATTAAACATTATTTTCGTGGCGTAAATTAGTTTTAATCAACTACCACGTATGCTGCCCGTTAATTTTCGCTCTTTCAGAAAAAAATTATCTTACTATCGAAAATCTTTCCGAAGCTTCTTAACTAAAACAGAAAAGAATCCGCCAGCGGGCATTGACAAACTTACGCCGCAGATAGAGCCGGAGGTTTGGGCGGAAATAGATTGCCTCACTTGTGCCAATTGCTGCAAAAAAATGACGCCTACTTTTACCAAGCAAGATCTTAAAAGAATCTCGGCGCATTTTAAGCAAACACCAGCGCAATTTACCAGCCAGTGGCTAGAAAAATCAAAAAACACAGACCTCGTTAATGTAAACCAGCCTTGCCAGTTCTTAAACCTTGCGGATAATAAATGTTCCATTTATGAGATTCGTCCTGTTGACTGTGCCGGCTTTCCGCACCTGGCTAAAAAAAAGTGGGTGGAGTATGCACATGTACATAAACAAAATATTGACTACTGCCCGGCTACTTTGAAAATGGTAGAAAAGATGATTTCAAGGGTGGGGAAGGTTTAAAGGTTCAACGGTTCAACGTGCAAGGGGTTCAATGTTCAAGAAGTTCAAGAGGTTTAAGACGTTTTACCCGTTTAAGACGTTTAAGGTTTAACGTTCATTCAAATTGAAATTTGTGCTCAGGCGAATAGTCAGTGCTTCAGAGCTGATATGCCAGGACCATTGACATGATTAGCTTCTAAATAGAACACATTGTACGTTCAACCATCCATTAGTCGCTTACAAGTTTTTACCCGGCCTGCTGGCAAGCAGCCTTTCACCCGTCCGAACGGCATTCAGCCGGCCGGGCTTTCACCATCTCCCATTCAATAAAGCCTGCAAGTCTTTACCTATCACCTATCACCTTTCACCCCGTCCGAACGACGTTCAGCCGGGCGGGCTTTCACCTTTTTCCTTCCACCTTCCACCTTCCTCTACAAATACACATCTTCAATTAAAAAATATTCTACTTCGTTGCCAAGGATGGTGATGGCCAGGATGTCAAATTGCAATTGTTGCCATTGTGGATGTTGATACATGTATTCTTCGGCGGCATTGATCAGGCATTGCATTTTTTTATTATCCATGTTTTCTTCCGGATGTCCAAAAGCCCGGGAGGTCCTTGTTTTCACTTCTACAATGTGGAGTCGTTTGTTCTTACTGGCAACAAAATCGATTTCCCAATTTCGATGTCGCCAATTTTGCTGTATGATAGTGTAGCCATTATTTGCAAGATAAGTGGCTGCAAGTTTTTCGCCTTCCTTACCTGTACTGTTGTGCCTTGCCATATTTAAAGCTAACAATTAAAGTGTTTTTCCAGCATAGAAATAAATGCAATCCATTAGCATCTAAAAGGTTAAATACCTATTTTTGCAGCAAATAAATTGATAATGAAACAAAAATCAAGTTTTCTTCTGATAGCAGTGTTTATGATAGTGGCTGCGGCTCTCAGTCGGTTGGCTTTATATCCTTTAAATTTTAGTCCTGTTATTGCCATGGCACTTTTTGGAGGCGCCGTTGTTGAAGATAAAAAACTTGCTTTTGCATTGCCGTTGCTGGCTATGTTTATTTCTGATGTAATGTTCGAAGTAACCAATATTGCCCCGGGCTTTTGGGGTTGGGGCCAGTTAATCGGCTATGGCATCCTCGCTCTAATCACCGTTGTAGGCTTCAATTTAAAAAATATTACTGTTTTAAATGTAGCGGGGTTTTCCATTCTTTCCTCATTCCTTTTCTTTTTGCTGAGCAACACAAGTGTTTGGGTGTTTGATTCCAACACTTACGCCAACAACTTTCAGGGTTGGGTTAACTGTGTAGCTGCTGGTATACCATTTCTAAAAAATGGCCTTGCTGCAGATCTTGTTTATAGCACCGTGTTGTTTGGTGGGTATGTGTTATTGCGCAAATGGGCTGCCAGCAAAGCGGTGGCCTAGTCTGCCAAATGAATTTAATAATTATGAAGCGTCTCTCTTACAAGGGGCGCTTTTGTGTGTAATACCCTGGGAGAAAAATTATTTGATATCCGAGACATGCTGCTCGTACCAGGCATCAGCCTGCAAATTTTTTCCATCGGCGGCGGCTGTAGCCAATTCATCGCAGCGATTATTAAAGGGGTTGTTGGCATGACCTTTCACCCAAAATAATTTGATTTGAAAGGGCTGCGCCAGTGTGTGATAAAGCTTCCAGAGATCGGGATTTTTTTTATCTCCTTTAAAGTTTGTTTTAATCCAGGTCGTCAACCAGCCTTCGCTAATGGCTCTTACTACATATTGGCTGTCAGAATAAATGTGTACGGGCAAGTCAGAGGTTTTGAGCGCCACCAGTGCTTTGATCACCGCCATCAGTTCCATGCGATTGTTGGTAGTGTGGCGGTACCCTTCAGACAACTCTTTGCGATGTTGATTCCATATAAGGATGGCCCCGTAGCCCCCTGGGCCGGGATTGCCCCGGGCCGCACCATCTGTATAAATTTTAATTAAATTCTCCGCCATATTATTTCGGTGCAAGATAACTTTTGCATTCCTTCCATGAAATTTATTGACACGCTTTCTTTTAAAACGTGGTAGCCAAACCAGAGCAGACCATCGGGCAATTGTAGAAATACTATACCTGTTCTCAAATGCCTGTTAATAAAGTCGAAATGTTGAAGCGTTATAAACGCAACCTTTTTTTATATAGCCATTAAGTTTTATTTTTAAGCACTTTACCAGCTTCTTACTTTTTTAAACGAATTAAAATCGGTTAGTTCTACCATGATGAAAAAAATTACCTGTTTTTTTTTGATAGCTTTTTCTTGCTTTGATTTGTTGGCCCAGCAATACCAGGACTCCTTATTAACAGAGCTCAAAACTCGTTTCCCCCAGGAAAAAATTTCGTTGCATACTGATAAGGCGTTTTACAACTTTGGTGAAACGCTTTGGTTCAAGGCCTACCTGTTTGCAGACGATTTACCTTCTAAGATCAGTACCACAGTGTATGCGGAACTTATCAATGACAAAGGCGTGATCTTACAGCGCAAAACTATGCCAGTGCTACAGGCAGGTGCAGCATCTCATTTCGATCTTCCTGATTCAACCCAACGGGGCAAATTATACATAAGGGCATATACTGCATGGATGTTGAATTTCGATTCTAGCTTCATGCTTCTTAAGCCTGTAAATATCCTTACAACTGTTGTCAGCAAACAGGCCGCGGTTTATACGCTGACCCTCTTTCCCGAAGGCGGAGACCTTGTTGAAAACGTTGAAGGCAGGGTAGCATTTAAAACAAACGACCAGGATGGAAAGCCCTTTGCAGTAGCGGGTGCTATTTTAAATACTGCAGGAACGGAGTTGGCAAAATTTAAAAGTGCGCACCAGGGTATGGGATACTTTTCTATTGCAGTGCTGGCCGGGGAAAAATATAGGGCCACCTGGAAAGACCCTGCCGGAGTGCTGCACGAAACCATACTACCCAATGCAAAACGGCGCAGCGCAGCACTAAAGCTTGACCATAATTTCGGAAATTTAACTTATACCATTACCCGGCCGGCAGATGCTACAGAAGATTATAAAGAGTTCACCGTGTTGGCACAAATGCAACAACAAACTACTTATGCTGCAAGAGTAAATCTCCATAACAAGACTACCATTACGGCCCCGATTCCATTGGATAGTTTGCCCAATGGTATCATGCAGGTTACTATGTTTAACAGGCTCCAGGAACCCGTTGCTGAAAGAATTGTGTTTGTGAACAACAGTACGTTTAGTTTTATAACCGACCTCAACATGGTTGAAAAAAATATAGTCCCCCGTGGTAAAAACGTTTTGCAGGTAGATGTGGGTGGACGCCTGGCCAGCAACCTTTCTATTGCCATTACTGACGCAGCCATGGACGGGAGCCAAGGTCCGCAGGAAAATATTTATTCGCAGTTGTTACTTACTTCAGACATAAAAGGCAGTGTTTACAATCCTGCCTACTATTTTGCTTCCGAAGAAGACTCTGTAAAACAACAATTAAATCTTGTGATGATGACAAACGGATGGAGGCGCTTTAACTGGCAAGATCTTATCAGTAATAAATGGCCGGTAATAAAAGAAGCTCCCGGGGAATATCTCTCTATAAAAGGAAATGTATTCGGCTTGTCTCCAATGCAGTTAAACGAGAAGTTGCTAACCGGTTTTTTACAGTCTTCTGAAAAATCGGGCAATTCATTTTTAAATATTCCGGTAAATAAAGATGGTAGCTTTTGGCTAAAGAGCGTTTACTTTTTTGACACCGTAAAACTATTTTACCAATTCAGCAACGATAAAAATAAAACGCTTACTAACCAGGCAAGTTTTTCATTTACCAATGGGTTGCCACGCTCTCCGCTGATAGCACCCCAGCAACTCCAAAAGCAATACTTTGCCCCGGCACCCCCGCAGCAATTCGTGCTTCAGAACTTGAAGCAGTACAATAAATACCTTACTCTTGCCCAGCAACAAAAAATAAAAGTATTAGAAACCGTAACGGTTACCGGCAAACGAATTTCGCCTGAGGAAAAATTAAATAAGGAATATGCATCAGGTTTATTTAGTAGCGGAAGCTCCAGAATTTTTGATACTGAAAATGATCCCTTTGCCAGGTCAGCTATAAGCGTGCTGGATTATTTGAGAGGTAAGGTAGCGGGTTTGCAGATATCTACGGATGGTCCTCAGGGCGGTAGTATCAGCCGGCGTGGGAGTGAGACTGAAGTTTTTTTAAATGAGATGAATACAGACATTGCGTTGTTGCAATCTACCTCCATGACCGATGTGGCCATGATAAAAGTTTTTGATCCTCCCTTCTTTGGTTCGGCGGGTGGGGGCCCGGGCGGAGCAATAGCAGTGTATACCAAAAAGGGTGGTGGCAGCAGCGGCAATTTACAGGGCCTGAACACAGCAACGCTGCAAGGGTATTCTTCAATAAAACAATTCTACACGCCGAACTATGAAGTGCCGGGTCCTGAAGAAGACCTGGCAGACTTGCGCACCACACTTTATTGGAATCCGTTTCTTTTAATGGATGCAAAAAACAGGCGGGTAACTATCCCGTTTTATAACAACGTCGGTGGAAAAAAGATCAGGGTAATTATAGAGGGAGTGAATGAGGAAGGCAAGCTTTCAAGAGAAGAAAAAATATTTGAATAGCCACGCTTCTAAAGATATTTTACAAGACAGGC
>JAYTBG010000153.1:0-4719 GCA_043737055.1 Chitinophagaceae bacterium
CCAAAGCGTAACTATTGCCACCTATCTATGTCCACTTACAGAAGCAGAGTTTAACAATGCCAGTGTAACTACTATTTTAAGCTATAATTTTTACGATGACTACAGTTATACCGGTGTAAAGCCATTTACAACCTCTTTTGATAATACGCTGGCTTACCCCAGTGGTGGCGATGCGATTGCGCAAACGTTGCGAACGACCAGTATGGTTACCGGCACTAAAACCAGGGTATTGGGCACTACTACTTTTTTAAGCAGCAGTGTTTATTACGATGACAATGGCAGGGCCATACAAAACCTTGAAGACAATATCAAGACGGGTGTAGATGTAACGACCATGCAATACCAGTGGGATGGGCGCCTGCTTAGTAGCAATACAAAACATACAGCTACTGCAACCAACTACACTGCCTATAGCATTGTAACCAAAAATGTATATGATAAGATTGGCCGGGTAACGGGCATAGAAAAAAAGTTTGGCAGCAATGTTTTTAAACAGGTTGCGGCTTATGGTTTTGATGATGTGGGCAGGCTCAAGAAAAAAAGGCTGGCCCCCGGCTATACAGGAACGGGTAAAACCGAAATAGAAACGTTGAACTATAGCTATAACCTGCAGGGGTTTATAACCGGCATTAACAGCGATTATGCTCTGAAGGCAGGCAGTTATAATAAGACAGACCACTTCTTTGGTATGTACCTGGGCTACGATAACCGGGATGCTGTTTTTGCCAACAGCAAACTTGACGGGCAGGTTACCGGCATACTGTGGAGCACGAGGGGTGATGATGCCCAGCGGCGCTACGACTATAGTTATGACAATGCCGGAAGGCTTACGGTCGCCAACTTTACGGAGAAGGAAAAATTAACGGATGGCTGGGGGACGTTGAAAATGAACTTATCTGTAGGAGGTAATGGTGCTGGGAGTACTATTAATTATGACCTGAACGGGAACCTTCAAAGTATGTTCCATAACACCGTGCTGCCGGGCAATGCAGCAATACAGAAACTTGATAACCTTACTTATTCCTATACGCCATTAAGTAACAAACTTACCAAGGTATCAGACAATGGTACGCTTGGAGCTAATAACGGGAAGCTGGGTGACTTTGCAGACGGTGGAAACGGCGGTGATGATTATGTGTATGATGCCAACGGCAATCTTATAATAGACCTCAATAAAAATGCAACAAATGTAAGCGGGGGTGATGCCACAGCTCTTGGAACTTCCGGAATAAAATATAATTTTTTAGACAAGCCTGAAGAGATACGCATCACGGGGAAAGGCATTATAAAAATTGTGTACGATGCTGATGGGAACAAGTTGCAGCGCTCTTATACACCCGATGGTGGCACGGCAAAAGTAACGAGTTACATTAATGAATATGTTTACGAAGACAACAACCTGCAGTACATCAATTTTGAGGAAGGCCGGTTAAGGGTTATGCAGGCTACCAGCCAGAACAATGGCTTTGATATGCTGACCATTGATGGCAATATGGACCTGCCTGGCGCCAAGCGTGGAGCGTATGATTACTTTGTAAGAGACTACCAGGGCAATGTGCGGGTGATACTAACTGAAGAAACGCATACGGGTAGTAATAGTTGTACCATGGAGAGCAGCAGGAGCACCAATGAAGAACCTGTTTTTGGTCAGACTGGTGCAGGCAATGAGGTATCGGGCACCCGTATTGGCAAGCCTCCGGGATGGAACTCCAACAGCAGTGCTTCTGTAAGTAAACTCAGTAGTGCAGGCAAGAAGGTAGGGCCCAATGTATTGCTGAAGGTGATGAGCGGAGATAATATCAGCAGCACTGCAGGTTACTATTATGCAAGCCCTGTTACCAACGGCAGCGGACCTAACAATTTAATCAGCAGTGTACTTACCTCCCTAATAAGTGCTATCACCGGCAGTGGTGCTACGAGCAGCATTGTTAAGGATGGGTCTGGTAATATTAACACAACGCTTAACGGCACTGTGCCTTTTGGTACCGCTACTGCACCGGATGCAACCAATGCCACCGGCGACAAACCCAAAGCATACCTGACTGTTTTGTTTTTTGATGAGCGTTTTAATTTTGTGGAGGAGGGTAGTATAGCAGACAGGGTTAAAGTAGCAGGCGACGCAACCCGGGATCCTCTAAGGTTAATCAACATCAAAGCACCCAAGAATGGATATGCTTATGTGTACATCAGCAATGAAAGTACCGAGCCTGTGTATTTTGACGACATGCAGGTAACGCATGAGCGTAAACAGATCATTGAGGAAAACCACTACTACAGTTATGGGTTGAAGATAGCAGCCATCAGTAGCAGGAAGTTAGGCGATGTGAATGAAGGGCAGCTAAAAAACAATTATCTATACCAAGGAGATTACAGCGAGTACGATGAAGATATTGCGTGGAATGATTTTGAGCTAAGAAACTATGATCCGCAGGTGGGCAGGTGGGTGCAGATGGATCCGTATGACCAATTTGCGAGTCCATACGTTGGGATGGGAGGGAATCCAATATTGAATAAAGACCCTGACGGCGGCTGGGCAGCCAAAGGAGTATTTGAAGGGGTGTCACAGCTGGGACGGATTGCGGCAACTACCTTGGGTGGCGCAATTGTGGGCGGGGCAATAGATTTAATTTCGGGCGGAGATGGGTCTACAGGGCTGATGATTGGAGCGGGACTGGGATTGGCTAGTAACTTTATTGGGGTTAGCGGTCTTAGTTTGAGTGTTAACTCCTTAGAGACGATTTCGCAATCCTTAGTACGAGGGCCGCTACCACATGGTCCGAATGTTGGAAACATTTATATGCAGACCAATTTTAATTGGGAGATTAGAGTTAACGGAATTGCTTATGATTATTTCGAGTATGGGAATACAACATCAAATTCGCAAGTGGGAATTGGGCAAATGGAAATTGTGGATTTAGATAATGGAAATGTTTTAGCAAAATATGATATTGTAAGTGGACCTGGAGGAAGGGGAGCAATTCCCAATAGCCCGGAATCAGGTTACGATTATGATGGTGGTATTTCTGAGACGCCTAAAGATGCACCCAATAGATTTTTATACGAGACTGAAGATGGATTTTCATTCAAGATGAAACATCTTCGAAAGTATTTGATAGGTAACAGAAGTGCAATATGGGTACATCCTACGAAAAAACTCAAAACGCCAAAGAAAGTTGGTGTTGATGAAGGTACTGGAGAAGACATATATATGATAGGTACGACAGACGGATGTATAGGAATAGTGGGAAAGGATAGTGCATACGATTTTTATAGGAGAATGAAAGAGTATTATCGAGTTCGAAAATCCATTAAAGTGAAAGTGAAATTTACAAAAAACAAAAACAGATTGAAATGATATTCAAAAAGATTATATCGCTCTTGCTTTTGCTTTCCTGTATTTTTTTTGGCAATGCGCAAGAGAAAATAGTTTTTAATATTGATAGCTTGCCAATCAAATCGTTCAAAAATATCGGAGGATATCAACAATCTAAGATTTGTATAAATGGGAAAAACAAATCAAAAATATTTGACGATCTGTTTTTAAAAAAAATGGATTTGAAAAATGATATATCTAAAATTACAATAGTTAATAACGATTTACATCAATATTTAACTGTTGGGAGTGTTCTTCACGATGGGAGTAACTGGAATGATGTCTTTATATTGGGATATCTCAGAAGTTCCAGAGAACTAGTAAAAGATTTTATTACAAAAGATTCATTTCAAACAGATATTGGTATCAGCTTAGGAATGGAATCTGAAGATGTAATCAGAACGATGTCAATTATACCGTCAATTAATACCACGAAAGACAGTATCATGATGTTAAGGTATTATTTTTATGATTTTCAAGATCACAGTTATGAGTTTTATAGAATGCCTAAATATATGATTGCATTTAGATTTGTTAATAACAGATTGGTAAAACTTGGATTTGGAAATTACCAAGGTTTTTTTGATCAAGATTTTAGTTTAGAAGGATTTGATTACTATGATGAAATCAAAGAGTTTATAAAACAAAACTATTTGAAATAATTCAACATCTAATTGTTTGAGTAAGTAATACCTAATTATTGGTGAGTTCTTTTTTCTTCTGATATTCTCTTTGTATATCAAATACACCTTTTCTGCTGTTGCAAATTTCTATTATCATAGTAACTTTTTGCCCACATCAAACATTTAGAAATAGTCGTCAACCGGAATGGATATTATGAGAAAAATAAACTTATTATGCAAGCATTTACTCTTACTGTTTCTCTGTTTGCAGGCAAAAGCATTATTTGCCCAGGAGATTACCAATTCGATTGTACCTCAGTATAGCAATTATTCTTTTTCTTACAACCAGGTACCTGAGCCATTGGTATCACTTGGCACTACACCGGCGGGTTATGCTTTTCAGTGGGAGAGCAGTACTTTACCCACGGCTTCTTTTGCTTCTATTGGTGGGGCTACTTCCCCCACTCTAACCTTTAGTGTTGTACAACCTCAAACAACTTTTTACCGGAGCAAAGCTACTTTAGGCGCAGATGTTATTTATTCCAATGTTGTAAAGCTAGAGGTAGTATCGGTGAACTGGGAGAACATTAATTATGCAAGGGAGCATGTTGTTTTAATCCCTGGCCAAACAGATTGGAAAGTGATTGATCAGTTGCCGATTGGCTCGAAGTTGCAGACTACCACTTATATGGATGGTTTGGGCAGAAATTTACAAACGGTAAG
>JAYTBG010000154.1:0-4708 GCA_043737055.1 Chitinophagaceae bacterium
TAAAACAGCCAGCTTTATTGCAACTAAAATCAGGCAACATATTTTACCACCAACCGTAAGCGTTGCAGAGTTGGACAGCATGGGGGTATTGTGATAAAACTCTCTAGCGCAAATAAAAAGCAGTGTGCATTTTGTGGGTTGCGTATCTGTACCTGTTAAACCAACCACACCCGCTTTCCATAAGGACTCAATAAGAGTTTGCCGTATCCCGATGGCAATCGGGAAGCAACCCCGTGATCCTTTGCTAACACCGACTCCCGGGCGCAGTCATTCAGCATTTTTTATTCTAATGTTGAATTTAAATATCGTCTTTCCTGAGATGGGTTATTGTTTTATCACCATTACATTAAAATTAATATTGACGGGCATCGGCGTTGCAGGGGCTTCTATATAAATACTCCAAACGCCGCCATTCCAATAAACTCCATAATTAAAATTGAAATAAGTATTTACCGGTGAGTAATTATGCGTCACAAAAAGCATATCGGTTGCAGCAGCGTTAGGGTAATTTAACACAGAAAGATTACCGCTGATATTGCCTGCAGAGGTAGTATGTATAAAAGCTGTTTTGTTTGTGCCGCTCACTTTAATGTAGCCGTTGTTTAATTCTAAAGCAGTAGGATTAGTAGCCCCATTCTGTATCAGCAATACCGGATCGGTATTGGTGGTCTTATCATTTCGCAGCAAGGCAACAGGCCCTGTTACAGCCGATGGACTATTCTGTTTTATTCCCTTTATAGCATAGCCCGTGTAAGAGGTTCCGTATAATCCATTGCCGGTGGTATTAACCCCGGCTACAGCACTGTTTATGTCGTGAGGGGGAAAGCTCCCGCCATGATCTATAAAACCCAATACACCTGTGCCTTCCAGGCCGGTTGATGCTCCATAAACACCTACACCCCGCAGAGCAGAGGCAGATGATGTTAATCCAGTCGAGCTGTTTGCAGCACTACTATTAGAAATAGTAAGCCCTGCAAAAGAGTTACTACCAGACCATGTCTGACCAAAATGATTGTGCGAAGTTGCCGGCTCCGTCCAGCTTGCGTTACCTGCGGCATCGCTTGTAAGTACTTTCCCCAAACCTGCACCCAGGCCTTCAAACTGAATGCTGCCTTGTGTTCTAAGAGCTTTTCATGCTCCAAGTGCCTTGGCATAAAGACCTCCGGCTCCGCTGCTACCAAAAGCTCCTACAGCATAGCCCTCATCTATGGCTCCACCCAGTACGCCGTACATGCCACTGGGAATACCGGCTGTAGTAAAAACGGCGTTTTCAGTTATTCCCGAAATTGCTGCACCCACTATAGAGTTGGTACTTATTCTTCCTGAAATGCTGCTGATAAAAACACCCGGAGGCGGAACAAAACTGGTTTGCGCACTAATGGCAGCACCTGTTGTGGCTGTTACCAGCAAACGGGTGTTGCCCCCGAACACATTACCAATGCGCACGTTACCAAGCTAATTAATCCGCATTCGCTCTACATTATCGGTCGTAAAATAAATTGGGTATTCCCGTTTTGTTCCAAATAACAACCCGGCTGTACTATTGGTGCCTGTAGTTAATGTAGACAAACCATTTAGTGAAATCCCGGCCTGCGTGCCGCTGCTTCCCGTCATCCACTTTCGTATTTCCAAAAAGTCAAAAGGATCAGGGCCGGTCTTTAGTTCCAGCGAAGCTTCTCCGGAAACTTTGTTTGTTTCTGCACGTATAATGCTGTTGGTTGTAGCATTATCTATAGGCAATTGGGTTTGTGGGATAGCGGTTCCAATACCTACGTTTTGGGCAAGTAAGAAATTAGGTAACAGTATGAGTCCGGCTACCAAAAAAATATTATTCATAAGCGTATGTTGAGGTTGTTAAATGATGAATTCTGCTTAGCCTAAGTAATGTAAAAAAAATTCTTTTATTTTTTTTTAGAAAATAGCCTGCGTGCATTACAAAATCTCCGGGCCTCAGACAGGCAGCAAAGTATTTTGTTGGCTGGCGGGTTTGTACTTGTAAAATCTAATTGTTTAAAACAAACCTGCATCAGCATGGCATACTGCATATCAACGCCAGAAGCAAAGCATATCCGGGCTTTCGTCTCAGCGAATTATATTTTCCAAGACCAAGGCTTTGATCTTCATCTTTTAGTTATACTTTCAGTTCTAGCTACCTGCAGATTTGATCCCTATCAAACTCCGACAATGTTTGACCTCCAGGACATCCCAAACGTTTCCAAAAAATGTACAACATGCAAAAGCTTCTTTTACTTTTATTGCTGGTATTTTCTTCGTTCAGCAATTTCGCCCAAACCTATAGCCCCGAAGTTTTACAACTCATTAAACAAGTGGAGAACTCGCTGGCACCGGCCATCATTTTCGGTGATAGTATTCCTGCTGCAAACCTTGAAGCTCGCATGAAAGAAACCCATATCATGGGCCTGAGCATTGCCGTGATAAAAGACTACAAAATTCAATGGGCCAAGGGATATGGCTGGGCCGATATTGAATCGAAAAGAAGGATTAACGCCAACACCCGTTTCCAGGCGGCCAGCATAAGCAAAAGCCTCAACAGCATGGGCCAGCTTAAACTAATTCAGCAGGGCAAAATAGATGGTGAAGCCGATATCAACAACTACCTGTTGGAAGTTTCCCTACGACAGCTTAACAGGAACTAAAAAGATCAATCTGTTCCAGTTGCTGAGTCATACTGCAGGGCTGGATATACATGGCTTTCCCGGCTATGAGAGAACAGATGCCATGCATACACTACGGCAAATATTGAACGGAGAAAAACCGGCCAATACCAAAAAGGTACACTCGCTTTTTGCTGCCGGAACAAAATTTCAATATTCTGGTGGTGGCACTACCATCAGTCAACAATTGCTGATGGATGTGACGGGGCAAGACTATGCCGCCTTCATGGGCAAAGAAGTGCTGAAGCCCCTTGGGATGAAGCATAGTTCTTATCAACAACCTCTCACCGACACTGCCCGATTGGCTACAGGTTATTACGAAAACGGCAAGCCTGTAAAAGGCAAATACCATGTATACCCCGAACAGGCAGCAGCTGGTTTATGGACTACTCCTTCTGACCTTGCATTGTATATTATCGAATGCCAGCTCGCCCTGCTCGGCAAATCGAAAAAAGTATTGAACAAAGAAATGATGCAACAACGCATGACTCCTTATATAGACAGCAATGCCGCACTGGGCGTTTTTATTGAGCAAAAAGGCGTTCGGAAATTCTTTAATCACAACGGCGGCAACGAGGCCTTTCTTTGCAATTCATACGGCTCGCTCACAGGAGGCGATGGGATGGTGATCATGATCAATGGAGAGAACTTTGCCGTGATCGGCGAATTGACAAACAGTGTGGCAAGGGTATACAACTGGGAGGGATTTTACAAACCAGAATTTCGCAAAAAAATAAGTCCGCCTGCCGATACGCTTGCAGCCCTCGTGGGAAATTACCAGATGAACAAGGATACTATTACGTTGAAACTTTGCCCCGAAGGGCTTTGCATTCAGCAAAACAAACAGCCTGCTAACGGCTACGCCTGTATGTTTAAAGACAACCAAAGCATTACCATCCGGGAAGTGGGCAATGCTGCTTTTTACGGTGCTGTATAATGCTGCAGGTAAAGTGGAAGCGCTGGAATTAAAACAAGGCGGGATGATACTCCGGTTGCCGAGGATGGAATAGCGGGAAGCTAGTTCTCATTAAGGCATGCATGAAAACGTTGGCAGGCTTACCATCATTTAATATCCTATACTAGTACAAGGATCCATTGAGATGTAGTTGCGTGGAAACGAACTCCCATCTTTAAAACGATGCAATTTAAACGACGAAATTTTAAAATCAATTTCGACGCCCGATTGATTATTTACAATACTGCTTCACGAGTGACTCTCCCAGTGCACATTTAAATTGTATTGATTTTTCAAGGTCGAGGCAAGCTGAGGTCACATCCTTGAGCAATAATTTAGAAACTGCTCTAAGGTAGTAAGCGTCACCATTTTTAGGCTCCAGTTTTATTGCCATGTCCATATCCTCCACAGCGCCTTTGTAATCTTTGTTTGCATTCTTTGCGACACTGCGGTAGAAACTCGCCTTTTCTGTTGCAGGATTTATTGCCAGTGCCTTTGTATAATCTTCAATTGCACCTGCAAAATCCTGCAGCATGATCTTGCAAAAGCCTCGGCCGCTAAATCCTTCTGCCAGGGTTGGATCAGATTGTATAGCCGAAGTATAACTTGCTGCAGCACCCTTATAATCCTGCAAATCCTGGAATGCTTTTCCAAATACAAGGTAACCTTTTGCAGCGGTTTTATCAGTTGACGACACTTGGGTAGCGGCGGCTGTCTGGCTTGTTGTGGTTTTTTTATTCATGCGTTCTACAGCCAGGTCCCGGTTGTAAGTAGCATCTGCATCTGCAGGTTTTAATTTGAGCGCTTTGTCATAATCTTCCATAGCGCCGGCATGATCACCCAACTCCGATTTAATATTTCCACGGTTAGTGTAGGCAGCCGTATATGCCGGGTTGATCTCTATAGTTTTGCTGTAATCCTTTTCCGCTCCGCCCAGGTCTTTAGAGGCCTTTCGTACAATACCGCGGTTGTAATAAGCCTCCGCATCGCCGGGACTTAGTTCAATAGTCTTAGAATAATCTTGTATGGCGCTGCTGTAATTCTTAAGTTCTGCCTTGCAAATACCCCGGTTGTAGTA
>JAYTBG010000155.1:0-11075 GCA_043737055.1 Chitinophagaceae bacterium
CCAGGTGATACAAGTCATAAGCCGGGATGTGGATAATGCCAGGTTGCTGGCTGAGGAGGTCGGAGCCAGCTATTCGGATTTTGATGGTAAGCCAGATGAAACTGCAGATATTTTTATCCTGGCCATAGCGGACCAGGCACTTGAACATTTTTTTACCAGCTATGGCCTTGGCAGCAAAATGGTTGTTCACACGGCCGGCTCCGTGTCTATAGATGTACTCAGTAAATATGCTACCAACTACGGGGTGTTGTATCCTTTACAGAGCTTGCGCAAAGAAATGCACATCATCCCACGGATACCCTTTTTAATTGATGCTAACACTACCGAAGGGCTTGAATTTATACAAGGCTTTGCGGCCTCCATCTCTGATTCTGTAAAACATGTGGGTGATGAGGAACGTTTAAAAATTCATGCCGCCGCCGTGATTGTAAGCAACTTTACCAACCACTTATATGCCATTGCAGAAGATTTTTGTAATAAGGAAGACCTTGATTTTAATTTGTTAAAACCACTCATTTTAGAAACCGCTTTCCGGGTGCAAAACGCTTCGCCATCTAAAGTGCAAACCGGCCCGGCAGTGCGCAAAGACATTTTGACAATGGACCGGCACCTGCGAATTTTTACAGCCCATCCCAAACTTAGAACCACTTATTTAAGATTGACGGACAGTATTATGAACCCCTGAGGTTTTGTGATTTTTGATGTCGGATTTGTGATGTCTAATCTTGGATGTCTGATTTTATGATATCTGATGTCTGATCTATGGGGTACGATCTCTGATTTGAAAGCCCTTAGCCGTTGTAACTATTCACTATTGACCATTGACTATTGACCCCGTCCGAACTGCCGTTCAGCCGGGCAGCCGTTGACTCTTGACTTATGGACTATGACCCATGGACCACCGACCATGAACCATCAACCATGAACCATCAACCATCAACCATGAACAATACGCCATGAACCATCAACCAAACTACTGATAAGGATACACAATATCCGTCTGCACTTTGTAGGGATCAATGGCTTTACCGTCTATGCCGATAGGTTCGGTGATGTATATTTCGTAGGGAACACCATTTCTCTTTTTCTTGTTTTCTTTTACGAAATCTGCTAGCGCTTCGTAGCCCATGTTCGTGATGGAGTAGGGGCCAAAAAAATGGGCGATAACCGCTTTGTCGCCGCCGACAGTTTTTACAAAAATCCCCTTCGGAAGTTTGCCCGGCTTTTTGTTGATGGGGAGACCAGCTTCAAAAAAGAAGGGGGCCTTGGTAGATTTATACCAGGCCATTGGCGCACCTGCAATGCTTAATTTATTTTTTTGGATGAATTGGGGCAGAGTGATACCGTAAATCTTAGCCAGCTTCTGACTGATCCGGCCGCTATTTGCTGCACTATCTTTTATGTAAAGCACAATGAATTTTGTAGCGATGGTATCATTGATGTTTACGATGGGAGGTCGTTGGGGCCGGCCATCTTTTGCAGGTTTAGCAGTATCTTTTTGTATAATGAATGTTGTAGAAGGTTGTGCCGTAGTGATTTCTGTTTTCTTGGTTTTGCATGATACCGCTAATGCAACGATTAGCATTATAGTGATAAATGGAATTGGTTTAGCCATAAGTGGGTATTTACAATTGAACTGCAAACACGCTACCAAAGTAAGAATTTAGTTTCTAAAACGTGCCATGCATAAAATCAATTTTTCCGCA
Organism: Chitinophagaceae bacterium; assembly: GCA_043737055.1. Taxonomy (GTDB): domain Bacteria; phylum Bacteroidota; class Bacteroidia; order Chitinophagales; family Chitinophagaceae; genus Ferruginibacter. The sequence continues at coordinate 1,707 of JAYTBG010000155.1, forward strand.
ATTAGTAATTTCAAGTAGGTTTGCAAACTGAAATTTGCGTTTATGTATAGCATTAAGTTTAAGTTTGAACAGAAGGGATTAGAACCAATAAGCATCAGCAATGTAGAGGCAGGTCAATCGATACTGGAAGTAGCACTCAAAAATGACATCGAACTTCACCATAATTGCGGCGGCGTTTGTGCTTGCAGCACCTGCCATTTATACCTTGAAAATGGAGAAGATCTTGTAGAAGAATTAAGCGACCGGGAAGAGGATTTTATTGACAGGGCAATCAACCCAAGGCTGAATTCGAGATTAGGTTGCCAATGTGTTTTGCTGGAAGATGGCGGCGAAATAGTCGTAACACTACCCGACCAAACCCAGTTTTTGGGCGAATAACAAAAGCACAACTATTCTTTTTTATCATACAAAGCAGCAGCGAAAATTTTTTTGAACATGACATTTGAACCACCCATTTATTGGAGCGACCATGAAGACATTGCTCAAAAACTTTACGAACGCTTTGGAGACGATTTTACCGAATCAAGAATTTACCGTATTCGGTTTACCGATCTTTTAAAATGGGTTTTGGAAGTTAAAGACTTTGCTGGCAAGCCTGAAGAAAGCACCGAAGGTCACCTGGAAATGATACAGAGTAGCTGGGTGTATGAATGGCGGGACAACCAAAAAAAATAATTCAAAGCCAGAAGCTGGCAAAAGTTTCTGTTCACCCGTGGCTCTTTGTTATCAGCAGGCTGCTTTTTCACCCTTCCTAACGGCAGGCAGGGCTTTCACCTTTAACCCTTTTCTCATGAACATACTCGCCGCTTTCAAATCTGTAAAAGCCTTTGTGCTCGACGTAGATGGCGTACTTACCAACGGCAACTTGCTGGTATTAAACGATGGCCAAATGGCCAGGCAAATGAGTATTAAAGATGGGTATGCACTGCAACTGGCCATCAAAAAGGGATACCATATTATTATTATTTCCGGAGGCAATGACGAGGCTGTAAAAATGCGGCTTCAAAAACTTGGTGTTGCGCAGGTACATATGAGCGTGACCAACAAAAAGGAAGTGCTCCTGCAGTTTTTCACAAAGGAAAATCTGACCTGGCCTCAGATTCTTTACATGGGCGACGACATTCCTGACCTCGAACCAATGCAGATGGCTGGAGTAGCTTGTTGCCCTTCAGATGCCGCTTATGAAGTGAAGGCTATCTCACATTATATTTCACCTGTAGATGGGGGCCGCGGTTGCGTGAGGGATGTGATTGAAAAAGTGTTGAAACAAAATAATGATTGGAACGAAGATGCTGACGTAGCCTCCCGCTAATGTCTTGCATCTTTTAAATTTAATAGCAGCCACCCAGCGCATGAAATTACTTGTAGCTTTTTTTAAATTGATACGGTGGCCTAATCTCTTCTTCATTGCACTTACCCAATGCCTTTTCTTCTTTTGTGTTTTTGAAAGAATGATACAGGTGGCCCTCAACTACCAGGCGCATGTGCTATTTTATTTGTTGGTCACGGCTTCTGTTTTTATTTCTGCTGCAGGCTACATCATCAACGATTATTTTGACCGCTCCATTGATGCTATCAACAAGCCCCAAAAGCTGGTGATTGACAGGGTCATCAAGCGCAGATGGGCTATTGTTTGGCATTGGATATTGTCTGGTGCCGGCATCTTAATAAGTTTATACGTTAGCTATAGAATTAGAAGTTGGGTTATAGGCCCTGCCAATATTGTAGCCGTGTTGCTGCTTTGGTTTTACTCCACCACATTCAAAAAGAAATTATTGTCTGGCAATATTATTATTGCGGCATTAACTGCATGGGTGCTTGTGGTAGTGTATTTCTTTTGTGGCTCACACATTAGCTTCTGGCATATAAACACTGTTTCCACAGGCGCCAGATTTTTTAAATTTACCGTGCTTTATGCAGGCTTTGCTTTTATTGTGTCGCTAATAAGAGAGGTGGTAAAAGATATGGAAGATATGGACGGCGATGCTAAATACGGCTGCAAAACAATGCCGATTGTTTGGGGCGTGCCAACAAGCAAAGTATTTACTGCGGTTTGGTTGGTAGTGTGTATATCTGCACTTGCCATTGTGCAACTCTACGCATGGCAGTTAGGTTATCGGGTTACCTGCATTTATACGGCGGTGCTGGTGATATTGCCTTTGATCTATATTCTTAGGAACTTATACAAAGCGACAACCCCGGCGCACTATCACCAACTTAGTACTAATATAAAATTGGTCATGCTTGCAGGTATCTTATCTATGTTATTTTTTATTTTTTAGCACATGCAAAAAATTATACTGGCTTCGCAATCTCCACGGCGCAGGCAACTACTGGAGTGGGCAGAAGTAGATTTTGAAGTGGTCGTAAGCCACGCTGATGAAAGCTTTCAGCCAGAGCTGAGTTTTGAAGAGGCAGCCATGTTTATTGCCCGAAACAAAGCAACGGCAGTAGCAAACACCCATGGAAACGAGAGGCCTATACTTGCTGCAGACACTATCGTAGTATGCAGCAATGAGATTCTCGGCAAGCCATCTGGCAGGGAGGAGGCAATCAAATTTTTGAACCGTTTATCAGGCAATACTCACCAGGTAATCACCGGGGTTTGTTTACTGGCAAACAACACAGAACTAACGTTTGCCGACATCACCACGGTAAGTTTTCATCCGTTAACATCGGAACAAATAACTTTTTATGTGGACAAATACCAACCCTTTGATAAAGCAGGCGCTTATGCCATACAAGAGTGGATCGGCGTGGTGGGTATCAAATCTATTAAAGGTGATTTTTATAATGTGATGGGCCTGCCGGTGAGCAGGGTAATGCATGCACTTGCACGGCTAGGCTAAAGAAGGCTACTGAACTTCCAGATCTTAGCCCGGCTAAAGCGGCCCGCAAAAATGTACTATTGCCCCTTGAATTCATCTTTTTTCAACTCTATCCTAAAAAATGGCTTGACAGCGCATTTAAAAATGTCCAGACCTTCTGGCATGAAACCATCTTGATTTACTCCACTGACATTTTTGTAATTCAACCTGCGGCATTCTGACTATGATTTCTAAAATCTGTGTTGTATTTTGATGTGAACGAAGCCCTTTGATTGCTTCTTCATTTTTAAACAGCGCTCATGACAGAGAAGCTCCTTCAATACATCTGGAAATTTCAATACTTTAACAACCGCAACCTGGTAACCAACCGGGGAGAAGGGGTGCAAGTAATTTTCCCTGGCACGTGCAACAGCAACCAGGGCCCCGATTTTTTAAATGCAAAGATCAGAACAGGAGCCACTACCTGGGCCGGCAATATAGAAATTCACATTAAGGCTTCTGAATGGGAAGCCCACCAACACAGCACCGATAAAAACTACCGCAACATCATCCTGCATGTTGTGTGGGAAAATGACATGGCAGATACACTACCTTTTCCTACACTTGAGTTGCAGCAACAGGTTTCTGTTATGCTGCTAAGCCGTTACGAAGAAATGATGCAGAGTGCCCAATTTATTCCATGCCAGCAGCACATCAGCGCTGTGCCGGAGCTGGCATTTACGGCCTGGAAAGAACGGCTGCTGGTAGAGCGGTTGCAAAACAGGGCTGTGCAGATTGAGGCCATGTTACAAAAGACAAACCAGCATTGGGAAGAAGTTTTTTGGTGGATGCTCGCACGGAATTTTGGTATGAAAATAAACATGGAGGCATTTGAACGGATCGCACAAAGCATTCCCATCAACTTATTAGCAAAGCACAAAAACCAAATTCACCAATTAGAAGCGCTGCTCATGGGACAGGCAGCCATGCTCGATAAAACATTTGAAGATGACTATCCAAATTTGTTACGGAGGGAATACAACTTTTTACAGAAAAAATACAGTTTGCGCAAAGCCCATGCACCCCTGTATTTTTTAAGAATGCGCCCGGCCAATTTCCCCAGTATTCGCCTGGCACAACTGGCCATGCTAGTACATCAAAGTCATCATCTTTTTTCTGTTGTAAAAGAAGCAGCCAACTTGAATGAATTAAAAGATTTACTAAATGTTACCGCCAATGACTATTGGCACTACCACTACCAATTTGATGAGCCCACAGCATTTAAACATAAAAAACTGGGTGATCAGATGATTCAGAACATTTGTATCAACACAATCGTACCGGTGCTATATGCATACGGCTATCTTAACCAACAGCAGGCTTACATCAACAAGGCCCTGCAATGGCAGGAACAATTGGCGGCAGAAAAAAATGCGATCACCCGTGGCTTCCAGTCACTAGGAGTGGCCAACAAAACGGCTTTTGACTCGCAGGCACTCATTCAATTGAAAAATGAATATTGCAACTACAAACACTGTCTTAGTTGTGCGGTAGGTAACCAGGTGTTGAATAGGGTAAAAGGTGAGGGGTTAACGGTGGAAGGCTTTCTAATGGGTGAAAAGTAAAAATTAAAATGTAAAAATTTTAAAGCCCGAACCTGCAAATTGAACGAAGTAACAACCCGAGCAAACGTTAAACGTAAAACCTTAAACGGCAGCGTTAAACATCTTGAACTTTTGAACGTTGAGCTTTTGAACCATTGAACTTTTGAACCCTTTATGCTCCCCACACATATTTCGTTACAACTTCCAGGTCTGGATGAAGGCTTTTCATTACAGGGCAATTGTCTCCGATCTTTTGCAATACCGCCCTGTCTTTTTCTGAAATATCTTTTCCGGGCAAGTGTAGGGTAATTTCTATTTTGCCCACCCGGCGGGGCTCGCTCAACATGTGTTTTGTAATCTCCAACTTGCTGCCACTGATGTCTACCTGCATGTCTTCGCAGCGAATTCCCATAGTGGTTATCATACAGGTGGCCAGCGAAACACACAAGGTATCTGTAGGGCTGAACCTTTCTCCCTTGCCACGGTTGTCTGTAGGTGCATCGGTTTCAATCATACTGCTACTTTGAAGATGAGTACATTCACAGCGCAGGTTTCCTTTGTAAATAATGGATGCCGTCATATTTTTTATGTAAGATGTGTTAATTGCTGTAAGCGTGCCCTAAATAGCGTTTATCATACGGCAATACATCATACTTTTACATAAATTTACTCAAGTAAAAAATATACATGAAGAAATTATTTTTGATACTCACTGCTGTAGTTGGTTTTACAACGGTAATGGCACAACAGGATCCTCCCAAAAAGAAATCAAAAAAGGAAATTAGGAACGAGCGCATTTCTGCAATGTCAAAGTTAGAAGAAGAGGGGGTTGTCACTTACAAAAAGCACACGATATATGGTGGTAAACTAACCTCTGACGGGTACGGCGCTTTTCTTGAAATAGGCCGGGCAAAGTCAGTGAGAAATTCACTTTTGTTTCAATTTGAGATTGCCGAACGCAAGCATGTGAAGGAAGAAAAACAACAAATTAATTTTTCAACATCACCCATCATCTACGGAAAAATAAACTTTTTTTACCCGGTAAGGTTAGGTGTGCAGTATCAACACTTGCTTGGCAATAAGGGAAATAAAAATGGCGTTGCCGTAACTGCCAATGTTGGTGGCGGTCTAAGTCTTGGCTTACTACGCCCTTACAAAGTGGATGTCTTAATTGCAGGGCAAAGAAAGTTTGTTGGATACGAATCTCCGGATAGTGCATTTTATTTAAATGGACCCATTGTAGGCGGCCCTGATTTTGGAACCGGTTGGAACGATTTGAAAGTTACACCCGGGCTTTATATAAAACCTGCGCTTCGTTTCGATTATGGCAAATACAACGAAATGGTATCTGCAATTGAAGTAGGCCTCACTGGTGAGTTTTACAGCAAAAAAATACCGCAGATGATCTACGTTGAGCAAACCCAATATTTTCTTTCTGCATATGTGGCCATTGTGTTTGGCAGAAGGAAGTAAATCCAGCATGATTAACTACACAAACCACACGCTTAAAATTCCCGATGTAGCAACTTCTGCAGGCTGATAAATCCTGTTGCCGAATTATCTTTGCAGCGCAATTAAAAGACAATCACATACTATGACTTGTGCACCCGGAACCGAAGAACAAACTCCACTTTCCATAAAAAAACCCAACTGGCTTAGGGTTAAACTTCCAATAGGAGAAGACTACAGACATGTGCGTGGCCTGGTAGACAAACATAAACTACATACTATTTGCGAAAGCGGTAACTGCCCAAACATGGGCGAGTGTTGGGGAGAGGGTACCGCCACCTTTATGATACTCGGAAACATTTGTACCCGGAGTTGCGGCTTTTGTGCGGTAGCTACCGGCCGGCCACTTGAAGTTGACTGGGACGAACCACAAAGAGTAGCAGAAGCTATTCATCTTATGAAGGTGAAACATGCAGTGCTCACATCTGTAGACAGGGATGAATTGAAAGACGGCGGCAGCATCATTTGGCACAATACCATCAAAGCGGTAAAAACTTTAAATCCTTCCACCACGCTGGAAACCCTGATCCCCGATTTTAAGGGAAAAAACAAAGCAGAAAACGTTCAAAGAATTATTGAGGCGGCGCCCGAAGTTGTAAGCCACAATATTGAAACAACAGAAAAACTTACAAGGCAGGTGCGCATACAGGCGCAGTACTGGCAAAGCATGGAAACCCTGAAGATGTTGAAAGAGGGTGGCATGCGCACTAAAAGTGGCATCATGCTGGGCCTTGGCGAAGCAAAGGAAGATGTTATACAAACCCTGAAAGATTTATACAGTAATGGGGTAGATGTAGTAACCATCGGACAATACCTGCAGCCAAGTAAAAAACACCTGTCCGTTCAACGTTTTGTGCACCCCGATGAGTTTGCAGAATTCAGGCAGATAGGATACGAAATAGGATTAGATTATGTGGAGAGTGGCCCGTTAGTACGCTCTTCTTACCACAGCGAAAAACATGTAATACCAAACTGGGGCAGGAACAAATGGCTAGAAGAAAAACTGCTGGCCTCCGAAATAGCCGCAGGTGCGTAAGAATGACGTCATTTCAACTCACAATATAAAACAGGGCCTTTGCATTAATGCAAAGGCTTCTTTATAAAACAACAAAGGCACATAGCTATAATGGCAAGATCAATTTTCAGGAAAATGTTTGTCGCAGGTTTCATGATCTGTTTGCCTTGTGCCAAATCAAATGCACAGCTAACATGGGTAAATATAGATACAGGTTTTTCACCCATACCCATGGGCTTCCACGTGTTTAAGACTACCGATTCCCTTGATGGAAAACCCTTTGCCGCCTACTATGCAATAGCTGATTTGAAAAATAAAAAACTGGTCTTCACAACAGATACCACGAGTAACAGGAGGCTAACGCCTTGCGGGTTTTACGAAAAAAGCGGCCAACCCTTACTGGTAGTAAACACCACTTTCTTCTCTTTTGCTACCAATCAAAATTTAAACATCGTAGTAAAGGATAATAAAATAGTGAGTTATAATACGCATACGATCCCAATGAAAGGAAAGGATACCTTGCTGTATAAACATCCATTTGCAAGTGCGATCGGTATTTCTAAAAAAAGAAAAGCAGATGTGGCGTGGACATTTACCGATTCATCTACAAAAACTCCCTTCGCAATTCAAAGGGTAAGTACGCCGGTAAAGGATTCTCTTAATTTTCTTTCGTTTGAAAAGGCGACAGACTACTCTGCTGAAATACTCAGGGCAGGTTTTACAGGTATAAGAAATTACAAGCCTCTTTTAAAAAAATGGAAAATGAACACTGCTGTGGGCGGCGGCCCGGTATTGGTTCAAAACGGGCAAATAAACGTTAGCAACGATGAAGAATTAAAATTTGCCGGTAAAGCCATCAATGATAAACACCCCAGAACCCTGATGGGCTATACAAAAGATCACAAGCTTATTGTGATGGTAATTGAAGGACGCAACGCTGGTATTGCCGATGGAGCCGATTTGATACAGGCCGCCAAATTGATGACAGACCTGGGCTGCGATGAAGCGCTAAACCTAGATGGTGGCGGAAGTTCCTGCATGCTCATAAACGGAAAGGAAACCATCAAGCCGAGCGACAAAGGACTGCAAAGACCCATACCTGCGGTGTTTATCATTAGGAAAAAGGTTAAGAATCGGGTGCATTAAAAATCATCATCTTTATCATGCTAAAGTGCCAAGCGTGTCGATCGGCAAGGCGTAAGATGCTCCGTACCTCAGCATAACAATGGGGAAGATAGAACTAAAAACAAAGGCCAAAATTTTATAGTGTACCCAATTAAAAAAACAACATTTTTTTTAGTATTTTTAAAGTCGATTGCTGTCACCTGTGTTTACTTAAAATAATAAAACACCATGAGTGATTATCAATTGAATGGTTTAAGGCAGTTTAAAACTTTCGTAGGACTTAAATTTCAACTCTACAACAGCCTGTTTACGGGGCTTCCTTTTCATCGGATAGAAAAAACTGGTATAATGCTTTCACTGTTGCTGGACAACTGTGAAGAAGGCTACAAGAAGGCACTTAGCCCCCAGGAAATAATAGAAACCTTTTTTACCAAACACACGAATTTTCAAACCAGGGAAGAGAAACTAAACTTTCTTTTCAGGCTCATACAATTCATAGAGCGACAGGTGGTATTGTTTGATGCGTTGGAAGATGCTGCCTTTAACGAGGTACACGACATAACCGGCCCCGGGAGCATCAAGCACCTGGCGCAGCAAATTCAGGAGCAAAAAAAAGAAACGGAACTTGCAGAAAAGCTGAAAGATTTTAGCGTAAGAATGGTGCTTACCGCTCACCCCACGCAATTTTACCCGGGTCAGGTATTGGGTATCATCCACGATCTTTCTAAAGCAATGGCAAGCAACGATGCGGGCCTTATAAATGTTTACCTCAAGCAACTCGGTAAAACACCGTTTTTTAAAAAGCAAAAGCCCACCCCATATGATGAGGCCGTGAGCCTGATCTGGTACTTAGAGAATGTTTTTTATGCAGCCTCCGGCAATATCATTTCATTTATTAAAATCCAATTTCCACAGGCAATAAACGAAAATAACAGCATCATCAACATGGGTTTTTGGCCTGGCGGCGATAGGGATGGAAATCCATTTGTAAATGCTGCCACCACGCTTAAAGTGGCGGACGCCCTGCGAGGTAGCATCATTAAATGTTATTACCTGGATGTTCGTAGAATGAAGCGACGCCTAACTTTTAGCGGTATAGACCCATTATTGAATGACCTCGAAATAAAGTTGTATGAGAATATTTTTATTCCGGGCCAGCGCACAGCGCTCACACAGAATGAAATATTAAATACGCTCTTTGAGATCAAAAACATTTTGATTCAACAACACAGCGGACTGTTTATGCATATGGTAGACAATCTGATTAGCAAAGTAGCCACTTTCGGGCTTCACTTTGCCTCGCTGGATG
>JAYTBG010000156.1:0-1840 GCA_043737055.1 Chitinophagaceae bacterium
CTTCGGGCATCATCCCCATAGTTTCTTCTAAGTCTGTCTGCACCCGTAACACCTACATTTTTTGGTCTGATATTTACGCCATCATCATTAGAACCCCCGAATTTTACCGAACCAATAATTGCATTACCTGCGGCATTTAATTTTGTTACTACAATATCATAATTTCCCCCGGCAGATGATATCCCCGAAAGTATTGGATAATTGGGTGAATTGCTTCTTCCTGCAATAACCAAATTACCTGATGCATCAGCAATCATACTATGAGGTTGTTCATTACCTGAACCCCCAATATATGTTGCATAAACACGTTGGCTTCCATCTGGTGAGAACTTAAAAATAGCGATGTCTACTCCACCCACACCACCTTCAGTTACACCCCCATTAAACTGGGTTTGAAAAGCACCTGCCGACACCGGATATCCTGAGCCAAATGAAATACCTCCCGCAAAAAAACTTCCATCAGGACCGGGAGTTGCTGTATAGCCCCAGTTGTCTGAAGTGCTGCCGGTTAAGCTTACAAATATTATTTGTGGGTCAATGATCAATGTTGCCGCATGGTCATATTTCTCTACCTTAAATGTTACTACATTATCGTTTATTTCATACCTGGTATTTACTTCTGATGATCCTTTTATACCGGATTGGTAAGAATAAGGAGCAAGTTCTTTTACATCTCCAACAGAAGTACCTATGATTAGTTCTTTGTTTTTTATATTCAGTGTTACACCTCCATCATAACGCATTGCAATGGCGGCAGGATTCCCTCCCGGCTTTACAATAAAATCATACTTAAGTTTCTCGCCATCGCTGTAGTACCTCACATCTATATTTGGGTAAACGTTTTTATAAGTTACCGCTCCAAATATTTTACAGTCACTGGCCCATTCTGATTTGTCTTTCCCAATAAAATAATTATTATAAGTAACAAAAGGTTTGTCAGGAATTCGTTCAGGAGATGAGGCAGCACCTAAAAAAGTTACATTGTAAGAAAAAGAATGAAGAGTAAATTCGGCAGGAAAAGCATCTTTACCCGAAGTGGTAGAAGAGCGGCCGTGTGTGTATTCAGAAAGTTTTTGTATATCAACAGCATTATGCATTAAAACAGTAAAACCTTTGTTTTCTAAAAAGAATGAACCATTACCAAAATTACCTTTATAAGTTACTTTTTTATCCCACTGTCCTTTATTTTGCACAAATTCCATTTGAGCATGCAATTTATCAGCATAAAGAAATAGGACTGTAAAAAAAAGGAAAGACAAAAGAGATTTAAATATGCTGTTCAAGGGATTTTTTTTAATTACAATTTACTTAAATAAACGAAAACAAATGCAGTTCTGATTTTAAAATTAAATTATTGTTGTTGCTTTAACTAAACCTTACAAATCCTATGCTATTTTACTCCATTTGGTTTTACCTTTTTGCGAAACCAGAAAATTTTTAACTGCTATATTTTCAGGCAACAAAATATCAGGATCAGCCTCCAATAATTTTTCAACTGTTTCTCTTGCCACTTCCAGCATTGCTTTGTCATTGACAATGCTTGCCAACTTAAAGTTTAAAGCACCACTCTGTTTGGTCCCTTCTATTTCGCCGGGACCACGTATTTCCAGGTCTTTTTCTGCAATGGCAAAACCATCATTGGTTGCCACCATTATTTTCAACCTTTCCCGTGCATCGTTGGATAATTTTTTACCCGTAAGTAGAACACAGTAACTTTTATCTGCACCCCGGCCCACCCTACCACGTAACTGGTGCAACTGAGAAAGGCCAAACTTCTCCGCACTTTCAATAACCATTACCGATGCATTGGGCACATTTACACCCACTTCTATAACAGTTG
>JAYTBG010000157.1:0-11032 GCA_043737055.1 Chitinophagaceae bacterium
GCTGTTTGACGAAGCATTTTACCAAAACCAGGTATTCCTGCTAAGCGAATCACATGGTTATGATAAACCACACGAATTGGATTTCGAAATATTCAAGCAGCTACAGCAAAGAGCAGGGGTTCGTTATTATTTGGCCGAAATGGATGTTAGCCAGGCATATTATCTCAATCAATACCTGCGTACCGGCGAAGAATTATTGCTTAAAGAAATTTACCAGTACTGGTACAACCAGAAAGCTCAATGGGGTTGTAAGGCTGGCTTTAAAAAATGGCGAAAAATGTTTGCATACAATAAAACATTGCCCGCTGGTAAAAAAATAATGGTGCTCGGATTGGATGGGGCACAAGACCTGAATATGAATGTGAGATTGCTAAATGAATTGTTGAGAACGGTGAGGTATAAAAATGGAAGAGATTTTATGTTAGACAGTCTTGCAGTGTACGCAAAAATTGATCTTAAAAAAGATATTGCAAGGAAAAGATTTACAATGTATTCCCGTAAGCTTGACTCCCTCCTAACAGCCAATCCCAAATCGTATAAAAAAATATTTACAAATAATTTTATCAATATTCATTTTATCGTACACAACATCGCATCAACGACCGGTCGTGAAATAAAAATATTTGAAAACTTCAATCATTATTACAGTCTGCTCGAATTAAAAACGCAAAAAATGTATGGTTTCTGGGGACGTTTTCATGCTATGCAGGACAGTATAAATCACAGTATGCCATTCGCAGGTATGCTTAAAAAAAGCCAGCTACCTCTAAAAGATAGAATTGTATCTATTCCTGTTTTTTGCATTGAGAGTTCATCTATGATCCCCACTGCCTTTTTGCCTCCTATTGCCCAGCAAAAAGGAACTGTCTACACAAAATCGGGAATGGTGAATGATGATAGTTTTGTTTACAAGGTGAAAGGTATCACTGCTTTTACACCGCTAGTAGAAAAAAACAGCATCTATATTTTTAAACTTGACGGCAGGGATTCTCCCTATTTTAATGAATTAAATCTGGTGGAGTCTACTTCAAAAATGGATAAGACATTTGAGTGGACCGGAAAGAAAAATGCCGCTACCACAGACTATTTTAAGTATGCCATTATGGTGAGAAATGCTGATTGGGCCGGGCCGTATGGAAATAATAAGGTGGACTAACTGCTATTTGCAGCTCCTACATCTTCGCTTCGATAACAGATTTTACTTTGTAAGTTCATCCTATTAGATGCTTTTATTTGCTTTTTTGAAAGCATGACTTTTCATGGCTTAATAATGATACATTTTTGTAACTTGAACGTCCATCAATCCTATTATCATGAACAGTAGGCGTCACTTTTTAAAGACATCCGGTTTACTTACTGCCGGTTTAATGCTAAACCCTTCTGAATTATTAAAAACAAAGAGGGTTGCAGGAATTCAATTATACACCTTAAGAGAGCTCATCGGCAAAGATCCAACCTCAGTGATTAATAAGGTAGCCATGGCTGGTTATAAAGAAGTTGAAATGTTTGGCCTGAGTGCAGAACAACGATTTTTTGGCTTGAGTGTGAAAGACATGGCAGCTTTGTTGAAACAAAATAATCTTGTAAGCCCAAGCGGGCATTACATGCCGGAGAAATTTCTTTTTAGAAATGGAAGTGACGATGAAGTTAAAAAGCTTTGTGATGTTGGGCAAATGATGGGTCATCAATACATTGTAATACCGTGGATGTCTGAAGAAAGGAGAAAAACAATTGACCAATATAAGAAGCTGGCGGTGAGAATTAACAAGGCCGCAGAAATATGCAAAGCTGCTAATTTGCAACTCGCCTATCATAACCACGATTTTGAATTTTTTGACATGAATGGGCAGAAGGGTTACGATGTTTTGCTTAAAGAGACGGACCCTAATTTATTAAAAATGGAAATGGATATTTACTGGGTGGTGAGTGCAGGTTACGATCCCATCGAGATTTTCAAAGCCAACCCCGGCAGGTTTCCAATGTTGCATGTAAAGGATATGGATAAGATGGATAAGAAGATGAATACCGAAATCGGTAACGGCTTTATCAATTTTAAAAAGATTTTTAAGTGTGCGAAAATAGCTGGTGTGAAACACTACTATATAGAGCAGGAAAATAATTACAAGCCAGATATTCTTTCAAGCATTAACACGAGCAGCACACACTTACGCAAAAATTTGTTTTAATACCACATTTATAGTCAACAAAAAACCCCTGCGAAACAGGGGTTTTCTTAGTAGCTGGTGATTGCCCTATAATTCTTTAATGCGAATGTTTCTATACCAAACCATGTCTCCATGATCTTGAAGTGCAATTTTGCCCTTCTTGTAAGTGCCAAATTCTTTCATGTCCTTAAACTTACTCCCGGCTATCAACTTTTTCCAACTATCATCCCACAATGGCGTAGAAACAACATTGGTACCGTTTAAGAAGAAATTCAGTTGGTTATTGTTTACTACAATTTCAGCTTCATTCCATTCTCCCGCTGCCTTCACTGTTTCCCTGCTGCAACTAATTAAGTCATAAAGATCACCCGCACGGTGCTTAATAATTTTCGCATCCGGGTGGCCACTGTTATCCAGTACCTGCATTTCAGGACCGGTATTCCACACGTATTTGTTTTTGGTACTGTCTTCATGAATGAAGAAAATGATGCCACTATTGCCGTTCTTAGCAATTTTCCACTCTAGTTTCAGATGAAAGTTTTCATACTCTTTTTCTGTTACAATGTCTCCGCCGCCACCAGTTTGCCAACCTTCTTTTTTGGCGGTGTCCAGGTAGAGAGCTCCGTCGGCCACCTTCCACGCTTCGCCAATGGTAGTTTTGCCATAGTTGTGCCAGCCCTGTGTGGTCTTGCCGTCAAATAACGATACCCAGTCTGCTGAATCGGGCTTGTTGTTCACGGTGCTATCTGTCATGGCAGTTGTATTTTCTGTTTTTGCAGTGGGCTTACAACCTGACATAGTGAAAGCAGCAATCGTCGCAACCAGTAACTTATTGATCATGATTTATTTTTTTTCGTCTTTGAGTAACATAATATACTTTACCATTTGCACAGCATCTTCTTTTGATAGCGCCGGATGTGCCGCCATTGGAACCTCACCCCAAACTCCCTGTCCGCCGTTCATGATCTTGGCAGCAAGCAAATTTATATTGGCTTCTGTGGCTTCATACTTCGTAGCAATTGCTGCATACGCCGGCCCTACAGAGGTTTCGTTTATCCTGTGGCAGCCGAGACAATCAGATTTTGCCACAAGCTCAAGGCCTTTATCATAATCAGGATTGGCCGAGGCACTTGGGGGTTTTACTTCTACTGTGGTTTCTGAAGTTTTTGATGCAGTGTCGCCCTCTTTAGCAGGATTGCTGCAGGCGAAGAAAAGTACGATTAGCCCACCAAGTAAAATAATCTTTTTCATATTTATTATTTTTAAAATTATGATAATCCTAAGATGGAACGGTTAAAGTTTTTGTCGGAACTGGTGTTGGCAAAATCATCAAACGCTTTTTCTGTGACCCGGATGATATGCTTGCTGATAAATTCGGCGCCCTCTTTGGCGCCATCCTCCGGATGTTTAATGCAGCACTCCCACTCCATTACTGCCCAACCTTTATAACCGTATTGCGTGAGCTTGCTAAAGATAGTTTTAAAATCTATTTGTCCATCTCCGGGGCTACGATATCTTCCTGCCCTGTTCAACCAACTTTGATAACCGCCAAACGTACCCTGTTTACCCGTTGCATTAAATTCTGCATCTTTTACATGGAATGCTTTTATTCTATCATGATAAAAATCTATGTACTGTTTATAGTCGAGTTGCTGTAACACAAAATGTGAGGGATCATATAAAAGGCAGGCCCTTGCATGATTATTTACTTTTTCAAGAAACATTTCATAAGTGATGCCATCGAAAAGGTCTTCTCCCGGATGTATTTCATAGCAAACATCTACGCCACATTCATCAAAATAATTGAGAATGGGGAGCCAGCGTTTTGCGAGCTCGGTAAAGCCTTCGTCTACCAGCCCTGCGGGGCGCTGCGGCCATGGATGAAACGTGTGCCACAACAAGGAACCACTGAAAGTGGCATGCACATCAAGGCCAAGGTTTTGCGAAGCTTTAGCGCCATACCTTAGTTGTTGTATTGCCCATTCTGTTCTTGCCTGGTATTTCCCCTGAATTTCTTTAGGAGCAAATCCATCAAACAACGTGTCGTAGGCGGGGTTAACCGCCACAAGCTGCCCCTGCAAATGGGTGCTGAGTTCAGAAATTTCCAGCTTACATTCATTCACCATGCCTTTTATCTCGTCTGCATAGGTTTTGCTTTCAGCAGCTTTTTGCAAATCAATTAGGCGGGTATCCCATGTAGGTATCTGTACTCCCTTAAAGCCAAGGATTTTGGCCCAGGTACAAATGTTTTTCAGGTTGTTGAAAGGAGGCTCGTCGCTCATGAATTGAGCAAGAAAAATCCCAGGGCCTTTTATTGTTTGCATATTTTATATTTTATTTTACGCTTAGAGGCAGAGAGGTAATTTTATTTTGGCACGCTGAGGGGCAAAGGGCGCTGAGAATGTGTTCTATTTTGATTCCACGAAGAGGAGCAGAGAGCGCAGAGGTTTTGCTATGTTATTGTTGGGTGAGGATATAAAAATGTATAAATTTTCCTTTGCGCCCTCTGCCCCTCTGCAAGCCACTTTTTTCACCCCCCAATACATCTCAACGATCAATATAATTATTTGCTATCCTCTTTATCCCATGCTTTAGAACTTCCACATTGAAATTTATCAGCAATTCTATTGAAATATTTGTAAGCCTCCACCATCAAATCATACCTCAAATCAATATTCATTTTTACCTCTTCGTAAAGAAGAGGGATTGATTGCTGCCGTTTCACGTTTAAACCTCGCTTTAGCAACCGATAACTTAATTATTCTTCATACACTAATTCTAATAATCCGGGTCCAATATCTCTATTAATTTTTATAGATTCTTCAATAATAATTGCTGTTATGTCATTTATCTCCATGGCCTTATTTTTTTTTCCGTTTAGACGAATATTGTGGGTATTTTAAACTCACGCCAAATCCATAAGTTCCCGACTTTCTTCCTCAGCGTCCTCTGCCCCTCTGCGTGCCACTTACACCACAAAATCTCTCCACTTCTCCGCACTCTCACTGGAAGCAACCGCATTCTCAACAAATGCCATCCCTCTTATGCCCTCTTCGACTCCTGGGAAATCCAGCCATTCTTCCTTTGGTGTTTCGTTGTTCATTTTGGCGGAAACGGTTAAAGCAAAGTTGCGGTACAAATTGGCAAATGCTTCAAGGAAACCTTCCGGATGCCCGGCGGGAACCCTTGTGTTATGAACAGCGAAACTGCCGTTATATGCCCCGCCCGTTCTATAAATTTCAGCCGGCTTGTCCAGCCACTTTACCACCAGCGTGTTAGCATCCGTGTGGTTCCATTCAAGCCCTCCCTTTTCTCCATACACTCTTATTTTTACGTTGTTCTCTTCCCCCGCCGCAATTTGAGTAGCCATTAAAATACCCGTTGCGCCGTTGTCAAATTTCAGAAACGCACCACCGTCATCATCAAGCATTCTTCCTTCCACGACAGTGTTCAGGCTCGCACAAATTTTATTCACCTGCAAGCCGGTTACATACTCTGCAAGGTTAAAGGCATGCGTGCCAATGTCGCCAATACAGCCGGCCTTCCCGCTTTTTTTTGGATCTGTGCGCCATGCGGCTTGCGCCTGGCCAGTAGCTTCTAAAAAAGTACTCAGCCAGCCCTGCGGATACTCCACATAAACTTTTCTGACTTTACCTAAGACACCGTTTTTTATTAATTGCTTCGCCTGTTTTACCATGGGATAACCAGTATACGTATGGCAGAGCAATAAGGTTAACCCCGTTGCAGCCAGCTTCTCTTTTATTTGCACAGCCTGGTCTAAAGAGATGGTTATTGGTTTCTCTATTACAACGTTAAAACCCTTGTCCAGGGCCATCATTGCCGGCTCAAAGTGTACGAAGTTCGGAGTAACTATACTCACAAAATCAAGGCGCTTTTCCGGAGGCATTGCCGCTTCTGCTTCGAGCATTACTTTGTAGTCGGTATAAATTCTGTCTTTACTTAAGAACAAAGATTTGCCAGAATCTAAAGCTACCTCAGGGTTTATACTTAAGGCACCTGCTACCAATTCTATTTGACCATCTAGGTTGAGAGCAACACGATGCACGGCCCCTATAAATGCATCCTTGCCACCTCCAATCATCCCCATCCTTAGTTTTCTATTCATAATAAAGTAAGTTTTAAAGGCTCCATTAAATTTTAAAAATTTACAACATGTTACAGGAAGGCGGTTGATACAATTTCGCCTTGTGGTGATGAAACTAATTATTTTTTTTAAAAATACATCAGGTAGCATGAATATATTTCCTAAATTACCATCTCTCTTATTTTACAGAACTAAACCTGCTATATGAAGCTTACCACAAGGCTGCAACTTTCTGCCATGATGTTTATGGAGTTTTTTATCTGGGGCGGATGGTTTGTAACCATGGGTACTTATTTAAGCAAAAGCATTGGCGCTACAGATGTTCAAAATGGTCTTGCCTACGGCACTCAATCTTTAGGGGCCATTATCGCACCGTTTGTGATAGGTCTGATTGCTGATAAATTTTTTTCTGCCCAAAAAATACTTGGAGTTTTACATCTCGCCGGTGCCGGCCTCATGTACTTCATTTCTACTAAAGGAGATTTTGCTTCATTTTACCCCCTGCTGCTCATTTATATGATATGCTATATGCCAACGCTTGCGCTGGTAAACTCGGTGGCACTAAAACAAATAAAAAATGCAGAGAAGGAATTTTCGTTCATAAGAGTATGGGGCACGGTAGGCTGGATTGTAGCAGGGCTTATTATTGGTTGGATGGCCTGGGAGCAGAACGGTCAATTGGTAAATACATTTAAAGTAACCGCAGCAGTCTCACTAGTACTGGGCTTGTTCAGCTTCACTTTACCAGATACACCTCCCGGCAAAGCCGGTACCAAAACTACCATCAGAGATATTCTGGGGCTGGATGCATTGAGTTTATTAAAGAACAAGAACTTCCTGATCTTTTTTATAGCTTCTATGCTTATTTGTATTCCGTTAGCCTTTTATTACCAGGAAACCAATAAGTTTTTAAACGAGTTAAAGGTGAGTGGTGCGGCCGCCAAAATGAGTATCGGGCAAATGAGTGAAACGCTGTTTATGGTGTTGATGCCTTTTTTCTTTGCCAGGTTTAATATCAAGAAAATGCTATTGTTTGGAATGATAGCATGGGTGCTTCGCTACCTTCTTTTTGGTTTCGGAGATGCAGATGCAGCTATATGGATGTTGTATATCGGCATCGCCTTGCATGGCATTTGTTACGACTTCTTTTTTGTGAGCGGACAGATTTATACTGATCAGCAGGCAGGTGAAAAAAACCGGTCGTCAGCACAAGGAATGATCACACTCGCTACTTATGGGGTGGGTATGCTTGTAGGATTTTGGTTTGCCGGCAGCATAAGTGAGTACTACAAAACTGCTGATGGCCACGATTGGAAAAGCATTTGGATGATTCCGGCGGGAATTGCAGCTGCAATAACCATCTTGTTTTTGGTATTCTTTAAAGACGATAAAAAAGTAGTTCAAACCACCTAATACTTTAAATATGCAAAGAAGAGCTGCATTAAAAAACATTGGGCTAACTGTAGCGGGTATGGGCACTATAGCCCAGGGCTTTGCTGCAAATAGTGAATCATCGTCTAGTATGAAATTAAAGGGAAATATAAATCATGCTGTGTGCAGATGGACTTACAACCATCTTGCACTCGACAAACTGTGCGAGACCGTCAAAAAAATTGGAGTGAAGGCTATCGATCTTATAGGCCCTAAAGAATGGGGTATCCTAAAAAATTATGGCGTTGACTCTTCTATGTGCAACGGGGCAGAAATAAGTCTCACTGAAGGATGGAACGACAAGCAGTACCACAGCACTCTTATAAAAAATTACGAAGAGCACATTGAACTGGTTGCAAAAGCGGGGTATAAAAACCTGATTTGCTTTAGCGGAAACCGCAATGGCATGGATGACAAAATTGGATTAAAAAATTGTGCCGAGGGTCTTAAAAAAATAATGAGCGCAGCAGAAAAAAAGGGTGTTATTATCCAGATGGAACTCTTCAACAGCAAAATAGATCACAAAGATTACATGGCTGATAAGAGTGACTGGTCTATACAACTTTGCAAAGAAATTGGTTCACCTAATTTTAAGCTGTTGTATGATATCTATCACATGCAAATAAATGAGGGTGATGTAATACGCACTATTCAAAATCATCACGAATATTTTGGGCACTACCATACAGCAGGCGTACCCGGCAGGCATGAAATTGATGACAGTCAGGAGTTGTTTTATCCCGCCATCATGCAGGCTATTGTAAAAACAGGCTATAGTGGTTATGTAGCACAAGAATTTATTCCTACCGGTAAAACCGATCAGGAAAAGTTTGTAGCGCTTAAAAAAGCTGTAAAAATCTGTGATGTGTAGCGTGCGGTTTCGATAAACAAAATTTAAAAAGCTGAACTTTAGTTTCAGCTTCAACAAAAATATTCAGGCGGTACAAGAGTTCTTATTCTACATACAATATTCTCTTCCCCGGGAGAATACTATTACACTTTAAACTCCTGCAGGGGTGGAGCTAAAATTTGTTTATGCCAGATAATAATTATGACGCCATTGTAATAGGCTCCGGAATTAGCGGAGGCTGGGCTGCCAAAGAATTAACCGAAAAGGGATTGAAAGTATTGATGCTTGAACGTGGAAGAAACATCGAGCATATTAAAGGGTACGTTAACGCCAATAAAGAAAGCTGGGAATTTGCCCACAGGGGAGAACGTACAACACAAATGATAAGCGATTACCCAGTATTGAAAAGAGATTATCCGCTCAATGAGGAAACGCTTGGCATGTGGGCCAATGAGAAAGATTCTCCTTATACCGAGGTAAAAAGATTTGATTGGTACAGGGGTTATCATGTTGGCGGAAGATCACTTTTGTGGGGAAGACAAAGCTACCGCCACAGCCCGATGGATTTTGAAGCAAATGCAAAAGAAGGTGTGGGTGTAGATTGGCCAATTCGTTACAACGAGTTGGCTCCATGGTACAGTTATGTAGAAAAATTTGCAGGCATCCAGGGCAGCAAAGAGGGACTAGATGTATTACCCGACGGAGAATTTATGCCGCCGATGGAAATGAATGTGGTGGAAAAAGATGTGGCGGCAAAATTAAAAACGCATTACAAAGGAGATCGTCACATGTTTATAGGCCGGAGTGCCAATATTACCCAGCCACATCATGACAGAACCAATTGCCAATACCGTGATAGATGCTGGCGTGGATGCCCCTTTGGCGCATACTTTAGCACTCAGTCTGCTACGTTGCCAGCCGCTATGAAGACAGGTAACCTTACTTTAGAAGCCAATAAAATAGTAACCCGCATCTTATTTGATAAGGATAAAAAAAGAGCTACGGGCGTAGAAGTGATAGATGCAGAAACAAACAAGACTTATCAATACAATTCTAAAATTGTATTTGTATGTGCTTCAAGTTTTAACTCTACATGGGTATTGATGAATTCTGCAACGGATGTATGGGAGGGCGGCTTAGGCAGTAGCAGCGGTGAGCTTGGCCACAATGTAATGGATCACCATTTCAGACTGGGCGCAAGAGGCAATGCAGAGGGATTTGATGATAAGTATGAATTTGGTCGTAGACCAACTGGCATTTATGTACCAAGGTTTAGAAACGTAGGCAGCGATAAGAGAGATTACCTGCGTGGCTTTGGATACCAGGGAGGTGCAGGCAGGGGAAGAGGTGTAGACGTTGCAGAGTTTACAATTGGCACCGATCTTAAAAATGCATTGACAGAACCAGGCAAGTGGGGAATGAACTTATTAGCTTTTGGTGAAATGCTTCCTTACCACGAAAACAAAATTTTCCTGGATAAAAACAAGAAGGACAAATGGGGGCTGCCGGTTTTATCTTTTGATGTAGAAATAAAGGAAAATGAAATAAAGATGCGGAAGGACATGATGAACGATGCTGCCGAAATGCTGAATGCAGCCGGGGTTAAAGACGTGTCTACTTACGATGCAGGGTATGCAGTTGGCCAGGGCATACATGAGATGGGCACTGCCCGTATGGGTAGAGACCCTAAAACTTCTGTTTTAAACGGTAACAACCAGGTGTGGGATGCCCCTAATGTTTTTGTAACTGACGGTGCTTGTATGACGTCTGCGTCATGCGTAAACCCATCGCTTACTTACATGGCACTTACCGCACGGGCTGCAGATTTTGCTGTGACTGAATTAAAAAAAGGGAACCTTTAGTAAATGATAATTTTTTAATTTATAACTAACAATGCTGAGTAAAGATTTTCAGACTCATCATTTAATAAATAGAATATTATGGAACGCAGAGAACTTTTAAAAATGATTGCATTACTCACTGGTGGTGTAGTAATTGGTGGCGATGTTTTTTTATCTGGTTGTAAAACCGCTGCTAAAAAAGAAATGGGCTTTACTGCCGAAAACATTGCTTTGCTGGATGAGGTAGGCGACACAATCATACCCACAACCGACAGCCCGGGAGCAAAGGCCACCAAAATTGGCGAGTTTATGAAAACGATGGTGACGGATTGTTACACCCAGGCAGAACAAGATGTTTTTTACAAAGGGATGAGTCAACTCGATGAAGCCTGCGAAAAAGCCAATGGGAAATCTTTTGCTGACAGCACTCCTGAGCAGCGCAAATCTTTTTTAATGACGCTTGAAAAAGAAGCCAAAGATTACAATGTTCAGCGGGATGATAAAGAAAAAGTATCCCGTGAAAACGCCCGGAAAAGCAACAGTCCCGATTTTGTAGGCGCACCCTCACACTATTACAGCATGTTGAAACAACTTACGCTGCTGGGGTATTTTACTTCCGAAATAGGTTCTACAAAAGCAT
>JAYTBG010000158.1:0-1825 GCA_043737055.1 Chitinophagaceae bacterium
TTCGATGTATCGGTGTGGGAATTATTATGGCCCCTGGTAGCAGGGGCCAAACTGGTATTTGCTAAACCGGGCGGGCAAAAAGATAATGAGTATCTTAAAAAGATCATTGAAAACGAAGGGATTACGATGCTGCATTTTGTACCCTCCATGCTGGGGATATTTCTTGCAGACCTGCAGGAAGAGGAATGCAAAAGTTTGCGGAACGTGTTGTGTAGCGGAGAGGCGCTAAAGCCCTCGCAGGTAAACCTGTTCAAAGAAAAGTTACCGGCGGTGCGATTGCATAATCTTTATGGCCCTACCGAAGCAGCGATTGATGTATCGTGCTGGAGTGTGCCGGAAACCGGAGAAGAAATAAAAGTGGTGCCAATAGGTAAACCCGTTGCCAACACCCAGCTCTATATTGTAGATGCTCACAACCGGCCCGTGCCGGTGGGCATAGCCGGGGAGCTGCACATAGGCGGTGTACAGGTAGGCAGAGGCTACTGGAACAGGAAGGAGCTCACAGCGGAGAAGTTTATACACGATCCCTTTAGCACCAGGCAAGGAGCCAGGTTATACAAAACAGGCGACCTTTGCCGTTGGTTGGCCGATGGCAACATAGAATACCTTGGCCGTATAGACGACCAGGTAAAGATCAGGGGCTTTAGAATAGAGTTGGGCGAGATAGAGAGCGAGTTGATGCAAAGTGGGCTGGTAAGTAGTACGGTAGTGGTAGCCAAAGAAAATGTCTTAGGCAACAGGTGGCTCGTAGGCTACGTGGTGAGTAAGGAAGCAGTAGATACCCAGGCACTGAGCAAATATTTATATGGCAAGCTTCCGGAGTACATGGTACCGGCATTGTGGGTACAGCTTGATAGTTTGCCCTTAACGCCTAATGGAAAAGTTGACCGCAAAGCATTGCCCGATACAGATGGGTTGACACAGTTGAAAAAAGAATACGTGGCACCGCGCAATGAGCTTGAAACAGCATTAACGGAATTGTGGCAGGAACTGTTGGGGGTGGAAAGCGTAGGTATACACGACAACTTTTTTGAACTGGGTGGTCATTCGTTAATGATTATGAGAATGGTTTCGCATATCAAGAAGAAATTTTCGTTTGTAATTCCGATAGCGGTCTTGTTCCAGTTTTCTTCCATCGCCGATTTAAGCAATTACCTTGAATGGCAAAAGAATGAAAACCTGAATGAAAATGAAAAGGAGGAAGACACTACGTTATATGAAGTAATAAATATTTAAAAGGTTGTTTTATTTGGACGTGCTTTATAAGGTTAAGTGAGGGAAGAAGTTTTTGTGCCAGGCTTTACAGGCGTTATTAAACATTGTTGCGTCGCACACTTGTACCGCACAACTTTTATGAGCCGAACAAAAATGGCTCATATATGGGTAAGAGCTTTTGATGCAAAATAAGGGGGGCAAATAAATAAAACAGCCTAAAAAATGAGCAGATTTCGATGCGGATCAATTGGCAATATTGACGGGGTTTATATAAAACAAACTGGTGCCCCATATGGGCACTGCCGATGAAAGGATTGCGACGCAACGATGATGCTATCAAAAACAAATGCCGGTATAACAAAGGCAAACCATAAATTCTATTGAAATCTTAAAAGTTAATAAATGATTACTAAAGCTATTCACTTATTACAATCTGCCAGGCAAAATGGAGTGCAGATATTTGTGAATAAAGGTGATTTACAGGTAAAGTTTTCGAAAGGGAAAGGCATAGATCCTAAACTGCTGGAAGAGATAAAAAACAACAAAGAACTTCTAACGGATTTTCTGAATAATAAGGATTACAGGTCTAAAAAAGTGGAGGCTTACGAGT
>JAYTBG010000159.1:0-4650 GCA_043737055.1 Chitinophagaceae bacterium
CCTACCCTTACGCCGCAGCAACTAAAATTAGCCATTGAAAAAACAGCGCAGTCCCCGGGAGAAAAAGTAAATGTACCCGGCACAGAAGATAAAGTAGAGCTAAGTAAATTATCTAAAACAGGTGGTATTATCAATGCGTTTGAAGCGGTAAAATACGCCAGCACCTTGGCTGCAACTCCGGTTAAAAAACAATCGCTTCCAAAAACAACCATTAAAAAGAATAAAAAAGGATAATACTCCTTTTATAAAAATGTAGTAAGCCGTTCTGTAAAAGGAACGGCTTATTTTTTTATAGGAATTTGACAGGCAACATAAACTGTAAGGTTCCACCTGTCACTTATAAATTGACTGTGAATTTTCGAAGAAAGACAAATTGGTGAGATAAAATTTACCCGAGCCGGCAATATGTGCTCTACACATAACGAAAATTATTTACATAAAAACCAGGGAATTCCCTCTTTTTTGGGAACAGTATACGGGTTAGCATTGCTAATAAATTACGAACCGTAAGAAAAAGAATTCCTTCAACTACAACGTTGCTTCCTTGCAGAAAACCAGATCCCATTGGCTCCCACTTCTTATCGGCATAGCTTCAATAGTTGTTTTTTTATTTAACGGATGCAAGAAAATAGATAGCCCGGTCTCCGATCCACCTCAACCAAATGCGACCGTTTCAGCTCAGTTTTTTGATGTGCCTTCAAACATCCAACCGGCAGTGTTGCGGGTAATGGCATAAATAAAAAGACGTGAAGAAAGGGCTCCTTTCGTAACCAGTTTTGCTACAGACAACGGCTATCCGAAATGGGGGAAAGCAATGAGTGTTCTTGTAAACAAAAGCTATTCTAATAGTTTTGCAGGTGGAGGCCGCCAGGACTCTGTATGCTATATCCCTTTTGTTCTACAGGACTCCAACACCGTGAATGGATTTATTCGGGCAACATTAAGGGATAGCATAGGGTTAAGCTATCATTTAAGCAAAGATTACAAGGCATATCCCCTCATAAAGAATGACAGTGTAATGTCTAAAGATGATTACGCACTGCTAATTATGAAGCTGAATCAGTTGACTTTTGGCTACAGTCAGTTTCTAACCACAGACCACTCGCTTTTTACTACAATAACAAACTTTAGCAGTAACGTGCCAACCTATGTGCAGTTTCAAAATGATACCGCATCGAACTTTCACGCAACACAGCAGGGACAAACAAATTCTATCTTATACTGTGAAACAGTGATAATCAGTGCCTGTATTGCTAAAACTAACTCTTTACAGCAATATCAAAATAGCAATATGGCCATCCCAGGGTCAGGGTGTCCAACATTTACTACCACAACCTGCTGGAATTCGAGTTTACCTACTGGTGGAGGTGGAGGTACCGGCATTGGAACCGGGGGAACCGGTGGCGGTGGTGGAGGCGGCGCCGCAAGTGGTATTCCTTACGTTTACCCCTGCCTGGCAGCCGGGCAAAATCTTTCAGTATCAAACACTGTTATTTCTAACTGCCCACCACCAGTCGGAGGACCGGGTTCGGTGCCATTTGTGTTTCAACCCTATGTTTGCAATTATCAAATGACCCAGCATGAGCAAGACGTCTTTAATCAGTTAGATGGAGAAGATAACCTTTCAGATCTGAATCATCAAAATTTAGACTGCAAGGGTACTAAACGAACAGGCAATATATTTTTTAAAGGCACTAAAGAACATTGGATGATACAGTTAGACTTTGTTTCAAAAAACCCGGTATATGGGGATGTAGAATTTGCCATTCCAAATAGTAGCCCTTTAGGAAATAGAGGTTATGCTGATATAGTCAATCTGCAAAACAAAGGAATCTTTGAAATAAAACCTGACAATGCTACGGGCTGGGCCAGTGGTATTTCTGAAGTTTCAAATTATGTAGCAAAGGCGAACCAGTTTTGTGGTAGTACGTTACCAATGGGCATTCCCTGGAGTCAGGGACTTGGTTATACTCCAACAATTCTTCCGACAAGAACACCTAATCGTTATCTTAAAACTAGACTTCATGCACCCGGGGTTATCGTTTACAATTATGAAGATATACCTAATCCGAGTCCGGCACCTCCAATTGTTGTACCTACGTCTGTTGCACAAAAATTTAAGCATCTCGCTGAAAGGTTAAGACTCAACTTTGATGTAGCTGACGAAATTATAGCGGAATACCTTCAACAAAATCCTGACTTAGTTACCTACATAAAGGGTGCTGCTATAGGTGCCGGAGTGGCAATAATAGTAGGTACCATAATAGAAGATTTTCTCACTTTGGGAGCAGGATTAGCGGATGATTGGGCTTGCTTCGTACTTTCGCACCGAATCATAAGATTCGCAGTTGCTCTTTAAATGAAAGACTATGAAATACAGGTTTTATTATTGTGATAATGAATGGTTACGAAATGGATTCAGCCGGTATGAATTATACCTTAGCCAACAATTTTGCGAATACTTTTCTGAATATTTTGAAAGTATTTTTTTTAGCGAAACTGGCTTAAAACCAAGTACAAAAGTAACTTTGGCTGGCTATAAGCAACAGAGTGATGTACCTATTTATGAGCCAGGTTCAGTTTCAAAACTGAACCTGGTCTTATGGATTATGCCAGAATACAATGATAATATCAGCTTCTGCTGGAAATCCAAAACAGGTAAAATTATTAAACCAACCGATGAACATTTTGATGAAGAAGACCTGGAATGTTGGATAGAAGGTTTGAAGCCTAATGAATACTGGGCAGAGGTAGCTACCGAAAAAAAAATGCATCCATTTCAAATAGCCAACCTTCCCTTTGATCTCAAAGTTTTCGGATTTGGCGTGGACATGGAATTGCGTATACATGCATTAGGCGCCTACGACAAGCTAAAATCGTCTGCAAGTAAAACGATTGAAACCTACAATCATGAATCTGAATCATTCAATAGAAAAAATGGAGTAGTCCATAATTATCAATTTATTGAAAGTGATGATTATTTAGGCCTCCGCATTGACACAGGCTCTGCAGGAATAGAAATTATAAAAAAGTTATTGAAAGGATTTGCCAAAATCACTGGTATTGAAAAAGTGGAAATAGATATTTAAACACTTTTCGCAAAACTCTTACGGGAAGGTATGGACGCTTCTGCAAAACGTACCTTTTATTTCGTGCAATGGGTAAGCCTTGAAACTAAAGATGCATATTGCGGAAAGAACTTAATGAAAGATATCCTTAAGTGAATAACATAACACTACATGATTAAATACACTGAGAACTTTACTATTGAAGAGCAAGACTGGTTACAGCACAGGCAGTTGATAACAGACGATATTTTTGAAGAGATTGATGACATCAGCAACGTAAACTCACTACAAGATGGCGAACCAGATGGAGAACCCGGGCGGGTTGCTATACACGCTACCAGGTTAATGATTGAGGCAAGTTTGCTCAATTGGTTACGTGGCCCTTATCATGAGCCACATTACCTTTTAATACTGAAATATTTCCCGCAGTTACAAACCAGCCAGCACATATTTTGGAAACAATTTTCATATGGCTGTGCTTCTAAAAAAGAAGAGGGAGAGTTTTCGGCAGAAAGAATTTATGTTTCTGCTGTTGCTGAACTAGTATTGCTTGTAGACAGGGAGAACTATGTTTTTGAGGATGAGGAAGGAATGTATGACACAGAAAGGAATGCCGAGGAAACAATAGGCGGGGTCGGCGTAAACGCATATTTCTGCTAGAACTTTGCCAGTTATCTAGCATCTCTAAGTCCAATCAGTTTAAAAAAGGCGGTAAAAATAAAGTACCTCCAAAACGACTACCCAAACTTTATAGGAAGGTTGATATAAGCTTTCGAGTTTCGAGTACGTTCACTTTTAAACGAACCACTTACTTTTGTTTAAAACTAACTGTATGGCCAAACCAATCGAAGGCAGCTTCCCGCCTTTCTTCAGCACCTACACGGCTAAAGTAAAAGAAGATGACCTTGCTGCCGCTTTTAAAAACCAACAGGAATTCGTTAACAGCTTTTTTGATAGCATCCCCAAAGACAAACAAGACTTTGCCTATGCAGCCGGTAAATGGACGCTGAAAGAAATGTTGCAACACATTATAGATACAGAAAGAATTTTTGCCTACCGTGCCCTTTGCATAGCCCGTAAAGAAAAGCAAAGCCTGCCCGGCTTTGATGAAAATGAATATGCCCAAAATAGTTACGCAGCCACCCGCAACTGGCAAAGCCTTGTTGCAGAACTAAAACTGGTGCGACAAACCACTGAGGTTTTATTCGAGAGTTTTTCTCCGGAGACGCTGCAGGAGTGTGGCCTCGCCAACAATAACTTGATGACCGTGAATGCCATTGGTTTTATCACAGTGGGCCATCTTTACCACCATATAGAAGTGATCAAAGAAAGATATCTGCCTGGCTAAGGGTACTAAATATTACAGGTAGCTCAACCACTTTTTTTCTTTGTGGTTCGTTTTATAACGGTCGTACCATTTGCATATAGGGTATAATATTGCTACCAGCAGCAGCCATAAAAGATACACCACAGCAAGGCTATACCCTTCGCCGGGGATGACGAACAGGAATGGCAAATTTTGCATCGACAGAATAGCCTGTTCTACGGTGTGTTCGCCTCTTACAAAAAAAGCAATGGTAGC
>JAYTBG010000160.1:0-23947 GCA_043737055.1 Chitinophagaceae bacterium
GCTTAGTAAATTCCGTGCCTGCACTTCATCAGCTTCGTCTACAGCCAGCTTAATACCTCCGATGGCAGATCCTAAAAACGGTGCCATGGTCACACTGGTTTCATCAAACAAATGGGAGTCAATACCGGCATCCTTTAAGCGGCCACTAATGATGTGTGCAGGTATGTAATTGTAAAAGGTTTTCACCACAACTGGTCGCATATATTTTAGAAATAAAAAAAGCGCCTTCGGGATGTGAAAGCGCTTCGTAAAAAATATTATTTGATTAATTGTTCAGCATGAGCGGCATTACCAGCATGAGCAGTTCCTCGCCTTCGCCTTGTTCAGTGGGCTTTATAATACCCGCTTTAGTAGAGGTGCTCAACTCCATATTAATTTCTGAAGTGTCCGCACCATTCAACATTTCAATCAAAAACTTTGCATTAAAAGCAATTTGCAGGTCTTCGCCATCATACTGGCAAGCCATGCGTTCGTTGCCCTCAAAGCTAAAATCTACATCCTGGCTGGCCAGTTGTAATTCGCTGCCGCTGATGCTTAGCGCCACCTGGTTGGTGCTCTTGTTGCTAAACACGCTTACCCTGCGCAAGGCATTTTGAAATGCGATGCGGTTCACGCTCATCTTATAAGGGTTGTCTGCAGGTATCACCACTTTGTAATCGGGGAAACGGGCATCAATCAACCTACATACGAGTTCGGTACCGCCATGTTTTACAAAAAGGTGGTTGCTGTTGTAAGAAATATTAAGTTCATCCTCGTTGTCGGGCAAAGCAGATTTTAAAAGCTGCAGGGGCTTTTTAGGAACGATAAAGGAATCTTTCTGTGGGCAGCTCACATCTGTACGGGTATATTTTACAAGCCTGTGTGCATCGGTAGCCACAAAGCTCATACCCTTGGTATCTAATTCAAAAAACACTCCCGTCATTGCGGGGCGAAGGTCGTCGTTGCTCACCGCAAAGATGGCTTTGTTGATAGCCGTAACCAATGCCGTAGAAGTAAGGGTAAAACTGTTGGCATCATCCGCCACAGGTTCTTTGGGAAAATTATCAGGGTTTTCCCCCATCACTTTATACTTGCCGTTATCGCTGGTAATTTCTACAGCAAAGTTTTTATCTATGTTAAATGTAAGCGGTTGTTCTGGAATATTTTTAAGAGAATCAAGCAGAATTTTTGCCGGAATGCAAACTTTGCCACTGTCTTTTGCTTCAATATCAAGGTGCACTTTCATCACAGTTTCGAGGTCTGTGGCTACTACCGTTAGTTTATTTTTCTCAATTTCAAATAGAAAGTCCTCTAGAATGGGAAGCACTGTGTTGGCATTGATTACGCCGCTGATTTGCTGGAGTTGTTTCAGCAAGGCTGAAGAGGAAACAATAAACTTCATAAGTCTTAAAGATTGAAAGTCAAAGATAATTTCTTTGTTAAAGATGACAAGATAGAATTTTTTGTTTGAAGACTGGTGCCGCAAACCAAATAACATGAGGGTTATTGGAAGGACACTTACCGGTACTATTTGATAAATTTACCGCTGATAAAGCTATTACAATGCGCCCGAAAAATATTGGTACTGATGAGGCATGGCAAAAAGCAAAGTATTTCTGTGCATACCAGGAACGCAGCCATGCAGAAACCCGGGATAAGCTCTACTCGTTCGGTCTTTATCAACAGGAAGTAGAAGAATTGTTGGGTAAACTGATAGAGGAAAACTACCTGAATGAAGAAAGATACGCTGTTCAGTTTGCCGGCGGCAAATTCAGGATCAAACAATGGGGCAGGGTGAAAATCAAATATGAGTTGCAACAGAAAAGAGTAAGTGCTTACTGTATTAAAAATGCGCTTGCGCAAATAAATGAAGAAGACTATGAGCAGTGCCTGCAAAAGTTAGCAGCATCCAAGCTGGCAACACTCAGCAGTGAAAAAAATGTTTATACAAAAAAAAGCAAGCTCTACAGTTATTTACAGCAGAAGGGATACGAGAGCGGTTTAATAAACGAAGTACTAAAGGATATTTGATTTATGATGTCTGATCTCTGATTTGTGTGATTCCGATGGTATTAGATCCTTGTCATTTTTGAAAGGTAATTTTACATACTTACAACAAATTGTAGAACTTTGCATTCGATTTATTGACTATTGACTATTGACTATTGACTATTGACCATTGACTATTGACTTTATTATGACAGACGACCTACAAATAATAACCGGCACAAAGGCAGAACAATACCAAACTTTGTTGCCGCAAATCAAGGCCTTGATTGGGGGCGAACCAGATCTCATAGCCAACCTGGCCAATATTGCTGCAGCGCTTAAAGAGCAGTTTGGCTGGTTATGGGTTGGATTTTATCTTGTAAAAAAAGATGAGCTGGTGCTGGGTCCTTTTCAGGGACCAGTGGCATGTACACGAATTAAAAAAGGCAGGGGTGTTTGCGGTGCAAGCTGGGCCCAAGCCAAAACCCTCATCGTGCCCGATGTAGAAAAGTTTCCCGGTCATATAGCGTGCAGCAGTTTATCCCGTTCAGAAATTGTAGTACCAATTATGTACAACAACGAGGTAGTAGGAGTGTTAGATGCGGATAGTGAGGCACTGATTACCTATGACGAAACAGATCAGCAGTATTTGGAGGAAGTTGTTTCGTGGCTGGAGATGTGAATGGTGAATGGTCAATGGTCAATGTCAAAAAGGCCATAAAAGTTAACGAGTCTCATAAATCAGACATTATAAATCACACATCATAAATCACTAATGAATTTCAAAGATTTCACCTTTCATCTTTCACCTTCCCCCTTCACCCCCCGTCCTTCTACCCCCACAGGTACCGGCAAGCGTAAGTTCTATATGGGCTCCATTTAGATGAGATGTTGAGCATTTCTTGTTTCATGGTTTTTTTGTCCGCCGCATCAAGACTATACAATTTTGTCATCGCCTGTCGAATAACAAGATCATCTAATGCAAACACATCTTCTCTGCCCAACGTGAACATAAGGATCATTTCGGCAGTCCACCGGCCCACGCCTTTAATTTGCATTAGGAATTGAATCAGTTCTTCATCTTCCATTTTAGGCAGCCGTGTATCCGTAAGTTTATTCTCTATAAAAAAATTGCCAACATTTAAAACATACTTTGTTTTGGCATTGCTTAGTCCTATGCCACGCAGTTGATCGAAGGGCATGGCCACAATTTCTTTTGCAGTAGGATTTTTTTTCGGAAACAATGCCAGGAACCTTGCATAAATGACCGCAGCTACTTTGGTGCTCAGTTGTTGGCTAATGATGGAGGCGAAAATGTGCAAGTGCACCTGGTTTCTTTTCTCCAAAACATATTTCTCCTGCGGTAAAATAATTTTTTGAAGTTTTTTGTCTTTGCTTAAATGGGTGATATGCACTACTGGTAATTTTATGAAGTCTCTAAGGGCAGTTTTGAGAAAAGCTGGTTGATTTTCATTTTAAATGTTTTTTGTTTAATCAGTCTAACGACACCCTTTTAAAAAAGATTTGTTTGCAGGAGTGAAGCAGGGATTTAACTGTGTGAATTGAAAACAATGCAGACTGGCAGAAATGATGATGCCTCATTTCCGGGAAAGTTTTCCAATAAAAAAAGGTTCCAAAGCGGTATGCTTTGAAACCTTTAGAAACTTTGTATTAAATGATTAGGCTAACCCCCAACTCATACCGCCGCTTTTTTCATCTTTAATTAAAATGCCCGCTTCCGCTAACTGATTGCGGATCTTATCTGAAGTAGCAAAATCTTTTTTTTCTTTAGCTTCTTTGCGAATATCTATGAGCAGTTGCATCACCGCAGTGAACTTATCATTGCTGGTATCAGACACTTGTTGTAGCCCCATGATGTCTTCCAGGTAAATTTTAAACTTATCCTTCATCAACAGCAACGTAGCTGCGCTGATAGCTGTTGGCTGTATCAGCCCATCTTTCAAAGAATTAATGATGGGCGCCATTTCAAACATGTTGGCCAAAATGCGGGGTGTACCCATATCATCATTCATAAAAATTTGCAGCTCGCTAAGCCATTTCAGCAGCTTTGAGTCCAGCTCTTCATCTGCTGCAGGCACATCATCGCCGGCCTGCAACTTCTGTAAATTTTCATAGGCCTCCCACAAACGCTTCAATGCTTTTTCGCTGGCCGCTAACGCCTGGCTGCTAAAATCGAGTGTGCTGCGGTAATGACTTTGCAGTATGAAAAATCTCACCGTCATTGGGTGAAAGGCCTGGCTGAGCAAAGGATGATCGCCACTAAAAAGTTCTGTAAGTTTAATTACGTTGTTGTAGCTCTTACCCATCTTTCTTCCGTTGATGGTAATCATATTGTTGTGCATCCAGTACTTTACCGGGCTTCTGTGATTGCAAATAGTACTTTGCGCAATCTCACTTTCGTGGTGAGGAAACTGCAGGTCCATTCCTCCCCCGTGAATATCAAATTCGGCACCCAGGTATTTGGTAGCCATGGCAGAGCACTCAATATGCCAGCCAGGGAAACCCTCGCCCCATGGGCTTTTCCAGCGCATGATATGTTCTGGTGCCGCAAATTTCCAAAGTGCAAAATCGGCAAGGTCCCGTTTTTCTTCCTGCCCATCCAGCTCCCGGGTTGTTTCCAATAAGTCTTCTATTACCCGCCCGCTCAGTTTGCCATATTCATAATTGGCCGCATACTTCTTTACATCAAAATAAACCGAACCATTATTTTCGTACGCATACCCTTCGCTTATGATTTTTTCAATCATGTTAATCTGCTCTACAATATGACCTGTTGCCGTAGGCTCAATACTTGGTTCAATGCAATTAAATTGCTTCATGGCCCAATGGTATAAGTTGGTATACTTCTGCACCAGCTCCATGGGCTCTAATTTTTCAAGTATAGCTTTTTTGGAAATCTTATCCTCAGCCTCCCGGCCTTCTTCTTCAAAATGTCCGGCATCAGTGATGTTGCGCACATACCTTACCTTATTTCCGAGGTGAGTCAGATAGCGGTACAGCACATCGAACGTAATGTATGGCCGTGCATGGCCCAAATGACTCTCGCCACTTACAGTAGGCCCACACACATACATGCCCACATGGCCGGGTGTAATAGACTCGAAAACTTCTTTCTGCCTGCTGTATGAGTTGTAAATTTTTAGAGACATGTTGTATTTTTTGTCTTTACCATTTCCAGGTATAAAGCGTGTGAACTCCTTTGATCATCGGCTGTTGCCGATATCGGTAGAGTCAACTATTGATAGCGGCGAAATTAAAGATTATTCGGTTGGCAAAAATTACCGGCAAGGTCAGCAAAGGTTGCAGGCTGATGGGCGGCAACAACGAAAAAAGTGGAATAAGTTGGAGATGTACATTATGCAATTTAAGGATTCCGGAGGGTTAGGTCGGCGACAATAGGGAAATGGTCACTTATTTTTTTCTTATTGCGTACGTATTGAGTCACCGTAAACTTTTGATCAACAAAGATATTGTCTATGCGTAATGTGGGAGAGATATGAGAATAGGTTCTGCCAATGCCCGCTCCCTTTTTATTAAAAGCGTTCTGTAAGCCTGCGCCCACAGTGTGGTAGGCATAGCTATTGGGTACATCATTAAAGTCTCCGCAAACCACCACCGGGTGTGGGCTTTTGTTCATTTCTGTTTTCACTCTTTCGCTTTGAACCTGCCGCTTCAAAAACCCATTCTTAAATTTTGAAACCACTGTTTTAGATTGTTTAAAATCTATCTCATTATCTATATGCGGTTGATCAATGTATTGAAGGTCTTCATCGCTAAATCTCAGCGACTGAAAATGAAGGTTGAAGATCCGTACGGTATCATCTGCCAGCTTCACATCGGCGTATTGAAATATGGAGTTGTAATCGTTTGGCTTGTAACTTATGCTTTGCTTGTTGAGTATAGGGTAACGGGAAAAGATAATTATCCCAAACCGGTGATTGGCATCAAAATCAAGCTTTTGGTTATAGCTGTAATAATAGTAAGGCAGTTGCAGATCCCTGGCAATATCAGGCAGGTAGTTAATTGCTAACGGAACACTGTCGCTGCCAACCATTTCCTGGAAGCAGGCCACATCCGGCTCGTACATATTTATAAGGCGAAACATGTCTGCTTTCTTTTGCGGATTGGTTTTGTGTTCCGCAATTTTGAAATGCTCCACGTTCCAGCTCATTACCCTCAGCGTTCCGGGATTTTTCTTTACATCAAAATCGCTGTTAACTTTTAGCTGTAACAGTTGCTGAACCGGTGACCACGCCAGCAGAATGCCCGCAATGCTAATGAGCATGAAGCGTGGTTTTACAAGGAGCCAGAAAAATAAGAATGCGATCAGCCCTAGCAACGAGTAAAAGGCGCCTAGGGTGAGAAAGCCCACAAACCAGTATCGTGCAGGATCTAACAAATAACCGTATGAACCCAATAAAAAGCAGAGTGCAACAATGATATTGCACAAAACAAATGTGCCTTTGGTGAAGCGTCTTACCGGGTGAGCCATGTGCTAAAGATAAGTGGAACAGAACAAATCATTTTGCCGGTTAAAAAATTTGCGCACTAAAAAAGCCGTTAAATAAATAACGGCTTTTAAGGGAAATATGGTCGTATTAATTTTTAAGTGGCGCTCCTACCTGTACCGCACAATCGTGGCCCGGTTGGCCA
The DNA here is from genome assembly GCA_043737055.1 of Chitinophagaceae bacterium. Lineage (GTDB taxonomy): Bacteria > Bacteroidota > Bacteroidia > Chitinophagales > Chitinophagaceae > Ferruginibacter. The sequence continues at coordinate 6,643 of JAYTBG010000160.1, forward strand.
TGTGCCGGATTTAGCTTCGCATTTCCGCTGCCGCCTACCTGCGGCACGGCCGGGGCAACCGCACCTGTTCGTGTTGGCATTTGTACTTGGGGCTTTGCAGAAGTTGCAGCCGGTGCCGAATTAAGCGGCGCACCCACAGCTATTTCGCATCTATGTCCCGGTTGCCCGTGGGCAGGGTTTAAGCCTGCACCAATAGCTACGCTTGCCGCTTGCGAGGCAGGTATAGTCTGGCTGTTGTTGATGATCTTTTGATCTACCGGTCCGGTCGTAAATTTTACGGGGGCATTCACCGGGGCAGCCGTGCTGTCCGCAGCTATTACAGCCGACGGAGTTGCCGGGCCGGAAGAAGGAAAAATGCTGCTGTCTTTTTCAGGTTTGTCGTTTCCGCTACAGGCTGCAAGAGCTAAGCCTGAAATAATTGTAAGAGATAAAATCGTTCTTTTCATTTTCGTTTGTATTTGTGTACCTGCAAACTAATTTTAAGGTGTAGCAAAATTAGCTAATAATTATTGTTGCTAAAGGGCCGTTGATCTAAGCCATTTATTTTAACAATACAGCAATCGTCACAGGTCGTCCGTTTCGGCTGCCTTTTTTAATATTTCTTTTTCCTCCTCTGTTAAAAAATGGTAGCCTTTCTGGTTAATCTTGTCCAGTATATCATCTACCCTTTGCTGGGTAACATTAGTGGTTTTTTTAAATGGTCTACGACTACCAGTTTTATAAAAATTGGTTTCTTTGATCTTTTCTTTTGTGGGTGTTTTATAAGGATTAAAAAGATTCATTAACCAATTGTAAAATTGATTCATCCAGATGCTGCCATCGTAACCCCGTCGCATAAATACTACAAAAAGAAATCCGGCAAGCGCCCCGCCAAGGTGCGACAAACTATGGCTGGGAGCCTCTTGGGCTACCCCCGCAAAATCAATTAAAATGTAAGCACTCATTAGTACCCAGATGGGGATGCCATTTCGTATCTGGGTGAAAAACCGATGATCTGGAGAAAGCGTGGTAGTGGCCATTGCCACAGCGAGTGTGCCGGCGTTAGCACCCAGTAAGTAATCTACACCAACAGTAGCTTTTGCGGCAGGTATGGTGTAATGTGCAAGAATGAATACAATACCTCCAACCACACCACCATAAATGTAGATGGGAATCAGCTTATCGTTGCCGGCCATTTGCTGCAACAGATATCCAAAAGCCCAGAGCCAGATCATGTTGCTGATGAGGCGGATAATATTACCTCCCGTGTCGCTGAAAACATAGGTAAAAATTGTCCAGGGTCTTTCACTGAATTTTAGCAAGCCGGCGGGCAGTGCAAACCATTGTACCACTTCCGCATTGTAGGCACCTGCTGGTTGCTGTGTAAATGCATAGATCACTTCTATTAATACCATTAGTAAAAAGAAGATGACGTTTAGCGCAAACAGCGCCACCAGGGCATTTCCATCCTGCCCTAATAAAATGCCTCGTCTTGGTTTTTTAAATTCGCCGTACCGGTCCGTTTCTCCCATAGTGGTATTTTATAGAAAGATAAATTTACAACTGTTGGCTCTTATTGGTTGTTATGTTTAATTGAAGGTTTTACTGTTGGTTTTATTCCAGTATAGTACAATTAAGAAACCAGCTACCGCACCGCCCACGTGTGCAAAATGTGCGACGTTATCTCCCGGCACTTTAGAAATACCACCAAACACATCCAGGGCAATGATCCCAATAACTGCCCACTTAGCTTTAACCGGAAATGGTATAGGCATGATAAATAGTTCTGTATTGGGAAACAAATATCCAAAAGCGGCCAGAACACCCATGATGGCGCCTGAGGCTCCCACGGTGCAAGCTCTCCTCATACTCTCCTGGTACTGCATTTCCAAGTCGGAGGTCAGGATCATCTGGTCTACCTGCCAATAATCGAATGCGTAAGAACCCATTTGCGTAAGAGCTGCTACCAACCCACAGATAAGGTAAAAGATGAGGAATCTTTTTGGTCCCCATACCTTTTCTACCATGGTGCCAAACATCCAAAGTGCAAGCATGTTGAATAGTAGATGAAAAAAACCACCATGCATGAACATGTGTGTTACTACCTGGTAAGGCCTGAATTCGTCCGACTTGTAGTGATGCAGTGCGAACAAATCGTTTACACTATTTAAAGGAGCGCTACCCCCAAATGCAAGCTGGGCGAAATAGGCAAGCACGTTTATGATAATAAGATTCAATACAACTGGCGTTGTTCGTTCAAAACGGTTGCCGTAATTATTAAAAGCCATGTTACAAATTTAGGGTTGATAGTAGAAAAACATGAGGCTCATGCTTGACGGTTTCCCATTTATTTAAGCGTTAGCAATGCCACACTCTCTATGTGGTGTGTGTGAGGAAACATATCTACCGGTTGAATTTTTTCAACACGATATTTTTCACTTAACAACAAAATATCTCTCGCCTGCGTAGCTGTGTTGCAACTTACATACACAATGCGGGGCGCTTCCATTTGCAACAATTTTATTACCAGCTTTTCGTGCATGCCCACTCGTGGCGGATCAGTGATTACTACATCTGGCCTGCCATGCGTTTCAAAAAATTCGTCGTTGCAAATTTTGATGACGTCCCCAGTAAAAAACAATGCGTGTGTTATATTGTTTAAAGCTGCATTCTTTTTAGCATCTTCTACAGCTTCCTCAATTACTTCAACCCCAATAATCTTTTTCGCCATTTTGCTCACAAAAATGCCGATGCTGCCCGTACCACAATAGAGGTCGTACACAATTTCGTTGCCGGTAAGGCCTGCAAACTGTTGGGTAATGCTGTAGAGTTGTTCTGCCTGTTTGGTATTGGTTTGAAAAAAAGATTTTGGGCTGATGATGAATTGGTATTCGCCTAATTTTTCAACCACGTAGCCTTTACCAAAATAAACCTGAGGAGTGAGGTCGTAAATACTGTCGTTCCATTTAGGATTGATCGTGTACAGCAAGGTGGTAATTCCGGGTACTTCGTTCAGCAAGTGGTCCAGCAAGAGTTTGCGGTCGTTTTCTTCTTCGTAGTTTATACAAACGTTTACCATGAGCTCGCCGGTGCTGCAGTACCGGATAATGATGTTTCGCAGCCAACCTGTGTGCAGCCGGATGTCATAAAACGAAAACTGCTGTTCCAGTGCAAATGCTCTAACGGTATTGCGAATACGATTGTTGATGTCATTCATCAGGTAACACTCCTGTATGTCAATGATTTTGTCAAATATGCGGGGTGCATGGTAACCCAGAGCGCCAGCCCCAGCCTCAGCCCCCCCACCCCCGGAAGGAGGGATTGCCGAGGCTTCACTTATAGAACTTTCTTCAACTCCTGCAGAAACTTCCGAAGCCTCCCCCGCCGGGAGAGGTTTGGATGGGGCTTCCCCTTCGGGGACTGGAATGGGGGGGGCTGTCAAGTATCTTTTATTGCTAAAAGTAAACTCCAACTTATTTCGGTAATAAACAGTCTCTGCTGCGCCCGCAATGGGTAAAAAAATAACATCCGTTACTTTCCCTATTCTGATTAGGTTTTGTTCGGCTTCCTGCTGTTTGTATTGTAGCTGCTTATCGTAAGGCAGCATTTGCCATTTGCATCCGCCGCACACGCCAAAGTGCATGCAAAATGGTTCCACCCGGCTGGCAGCATACTTGCTAATATTTACCACCCTGCCCTCGGCCCAGTCTTTTTTATTTTTTGTAAGCATTATGTCCGCCACATCACCGGGCACTGCTCCGGCAATAAAAATAACTTTACCATCTACCTTTGCCAGGGCTTTCCCTTCCGCTGCATAATCTGTTACAACAACATCTTTTAGCACGGTAACGTTTTTCTTTTTTCTCACAGCGGTAAAATTAATGTTTATGGGTATCAAACCATGGCAGGTTGTAACGCTAGCCGGATTTTAAGGAACTTATACCAATTCTTATAGCTTTGTTAAGCGTGCAACAAGAAGCTTGATTTTAAATATATTTGTTATGTTTTTACATGTATATGAAGAGAATACTTTTTACCCTTCCCATAACCTGCCTCGTCCTGGCAGCCACCGCACAGTCTTATAAGATAACGTTACAATCTAATTTCAGCTCGGGCATTGCGTACCTCACTCACCATGCTGGAAGCAATTTAAACGTAGATGACTCTGCAGCAGTGAGCGGTAGCGGCCTTGCCATTTTTGAGGGCAACCGCACCTTACCTGCCGGTATATATGCCATCGTTTTCCCCGGTAAAAAAATAACCAGCGACTTTTTAATAGGAAAGGAACAAGTCATCAGCATAAAGGCTGATACTGCGGCTTTGTTGGATATGAAAGTAAACGGTTCGCCGGAAAATGTACTATTTCAGCAATACCAGCAATACGTAAATAAGCAAGGAAGGCTTTTAAATCGTGAACGGGAAGCTTACAATAAAGCAACCACCGCAAAGGATTCTGCCTTGCACGAAAGCAACTATAGAAGATATAATAGTGAGTTGAATGATTACCGCACCGGAATCATTACGGACAAGCCTACTTCTATGATGGCCATTATTTTGAACGCCATGCGTGAGCCAGCCATGCTCAATAAAACATTGCGCACCAGGCAAGATACCATTGACAGTTATCAATATTATAAATCACAGTATTGGGATGGCATCAGTTTTATGGATGATGCCGTTGTACGCACCCCATTTTTTCCGGCAAAATTGCAGCGCTATTATAGGGAAATAATGCCACAGGATCCGGACAGCATTATACAGGACGCAGACTACAAACTTCTCCTCGCACGCAGCAGCCCTGAAATGTATAAGTATTTACTCAACTGGCTCACCGACGAATACATCAACCCAAAATACATGGGACAAGATGCGATTTTTGTGCACCTGTTTGAAAAATACCACAGCAAAGGACTCACGCCCTGGTTAAACGCCAAACAAAATGAAGTGATTACCCGCCGGGCTTATATGCTGATGGCCAATCTTGTGGGAGAAAAAGCGGCCAACCTCGAACTACTGGATACTGCCAACGCTGTAAAATCGTTGTATAATGTAAAAGCAGAGTATACAGTGGTTGTTTTTTGGGATCCCAACTGCGGTCATTGCAAAGAAGAATTGCCCCGTATAGATTCTTTTTACCGGCAAAACTGGCAGGCAAAGAATGTAAAATTGTATGCAGTGATGACGGAATACGACACACTGGGATGGAAAGCATTTATTAATAAAAACAAGTTAACAGATTGGATACACGTGCATCATACCTTGCAAATGCTGAAGGAAGAAACTGAGGCGCAAAAACCTTCCTTTAAGCAACTGTACGACATTACGCAAACCCCAACTTTGTACTTGCTGGATAAGGAGAAAAGAATTGTAGGTAAAAAGCTTACGCCACAGCAGTTAAATGAATTGCTGCAGGTGAAATGGACAACTGCCAAAACCAAATAGCGTCGCCAAAATTTTAAACTGATATCAATCCTAAAAAAATGAAAAAGTATTACCTGCTGTTGGTGATCGCCATCGGAAGTACCAATGCATGGTCCCAAACGTTTATCACCTACGGAAACAATACTGTTACAAAGCAGGAATTTTTGAAGGCCTACAACAAGAACAAAACCCAGGTTGAAGACAAAGAAAAATCGCTGCGAGAATACGTAGACTTGTACAGCAATTTTAAGTTGAAAGTAAAAGCCGCAGAAGAATTGAAACTAGACACGCTGGCTCAAATTCAATATGATATCCGCAACTTTAGAGAGCAAGTGATAGAAAACTACCTCACAGATGAGAAAGGCATTAGCAAACTTACCAATGAAGCTTTTGGGAGGTCTCAAAAAGACTTGCATGTTATTCATTTTTCTGCGCCTATAGCTGCAGATGCCACGCCCGCAGACTCTGCCAGGGCTTACAATGCCATCATTGCCTTGTACAATGGCATCAAAGCTGGCAATGCTAACGAGGCAGCCCTGGTAGAAAAAATTGGGGGCGATGCGAAAACACTTAAGCTAAGCGACTTCGGTTTTGTAACCGCTTTTACGCTTCCATACGAGTATGAAAACATTATTTACAACATAAAAAAAGGAGAGGTAAGCAAGCCTTACCGCAGCAAAAATGGGTGGCATGTATTTAAAATACAAGAAGAACGTAGGAATGCTGGGTTGTGGAAGGTGGCCCAGGTTCTTATTTCTCTAGCGCCCGATGCGGATGCAGCAGCAAGGGCGGAAGCGCAAAAAAAAGCAGACGCTGTTTATCGCCTGTTGCAGAATGGCGACAACTTTGGAGCGACTGCAAAGGTATATAGCGATGATAAACTTTCTTACTTAAATGGAGGCGAGCTTGCCGAGTTTGGAACAGGCATGTATGCCGGCAATTTTGAAAATGAAATTTTTAAATTGAAAGCCGATGGAGATATTAGTCAACCGTTTTTGACAGAGTATGGCTACCATATTGTTAAACGACTGTCTCAAAAGCCAACGCCGGCCACCCCCACGGATGAAGCATTTATGTTTGACCTAAAACAAAAAGTGCTGAAGGATGCCAGGGTAAATGCAGAAAGACAACAATATACAAGAGAAATAATAGCCATGTTGGATACCCGCCGAAACAACCAGGTAAAGGACAATGATCTATTTCGCTTTGCCGACAGCATTATAAAAACTTCTAATCTGGAGCAAACAAGCAACTACCCCATCAGCAAGAAAAATATACTGAAAATTAAAAATGAGGATTTAACGGGTGCAGACTGGCTTGCATTTGTGAGGGAGTACAAAACCAATGCAGGGGAATACAAAGGGGAAAATAATAAGCAACTGTGGGATAAATTCGTAGAAGTTTCTGCAATGAACTATTACAAAAAACATCTTGAGGATTACAACCCTGAGTTTAAGTTTCAAATGCAAGAGTTTAGAGAGGGCAATATGTTGTTCGAAATCATGGAGCGCAATGTATGGGGCAAAGCAATAAATGACAGTGTGGGTTTGCTTAAACATTACAAGGCTAACCCAACTAATTTTAAATGGGCTGCCAGTGCAGATGTGTTGATCTTTAACTGTACCACGGTTAAAGTGGCCGAGGAAACTATGAAGGCCCTGAAAAAGGGTAAAAGCTGGCGGGTTATTGCGGAGGAACAAGCTGCTTCTGCGGCATTACAGGCGGACAGTGGTCGCTACGAAATCTCGCAGATCATCGGAACAAACTTTGCCACCATGCCTACCGCCGGTACTTACACAGCCATAGTAACTAATGTAGATGGCACGGCTACGTTTGTAAAATATGTTAAGCTTTACGAAGCCAACCAGCAACGAAGCTTTGAAGATGCCCGTGGGCTTGTTATTAATGAGTATCAATTAGAGTTAGAAAAAGTGTGGCTCGCTGAACTCAAGAAAAAGTACCCGGTTAAAGTCAATGAGAAAATGATTCCGGAAATGTTGTAATAAATAGAGTTTACAAAACACAAAGATCTTAACCTGCTATAACCCAATGGCAGGTTTTTTGCGTTTATAGGCGTGTCGGGAACTTCTTAGGAACCGCTTACCAATTTGTATCACTTAAAAACACTTTATGAAAAAAGTATTTGGCTTATTAATGATTACAACAGCAATGGCAGGAACTGTCAATGCACAGCTATTCTATGCCCAAGGTGGCCTTAACCTGGCCAATATAACCAGCACAGGCAGTGGCGATACTGAGGACAACGCAACCCTGGCAACTTTTAATACAGGTTTACTAGGCCGTTTCGGACTTTCAAAAGTAGTGGACCTAGAGTCTGGGATTTTACTAACTGGTAGAGGCTCTAAAGCTGAAACCTACTTTAACGGTGGAGCAGATTATGTAAAAGCTAAATTTAATCCGTTGTATGTGGAGGTGCCTTTAAACGTTGTTGTAAATATTCCACTGCAAAGCAAGACAGGTCTATTTGTGCATGCCGGGCCATATGCAGCGGTTGGCGTAGGAGGGAAAACTAAGTTGGAAACAAAATTTGGTCCCCTAACTTCAGAATCCGAAAGAGATATAGAATTTAGTGACGACGATCCTTTTACTTCGGCCCAGGAAGATGCCGCATACAACAAGTTGAAAAGATTTGATTTCGGTTTAAACTTTGGCGCCGGGCTCGACTTAAACTCCATCATCTTAAAAGCAAACTATGGCCTGGGGCTTACAAAGATTGGCAGTACTGAAAGTAATAACAATGCAGATGATAAAAACAAATACCGCATTCTTAGTATATCCCTTGGGATACCGTTAGGGAGATAGTTTAGGGATAATAAAAAAAGTGGCTTTCGGTTCCGGAAGCCACTTTTTAATAAATGTGGATTTTGTTAAACCAGTTCTTTCACAACGTCGGCTATAAGTTTTGGCCGGCCAAGCGTGTAATAATGCAGCACCGGTACCCCGGCTTTATAAAGTTCTCTCGACTGTGTAAGCAACCACTCCTGGCCCACCTGCTCCACATCTTCATCCGTTTTACACTTGGTAATTTCATTGCTAAGAGCAAGGGGAAGATCTATGTGAAAAACCTTAGGCAACAGCGTGAGCTGTTTGATGGAATAAATCGGTTTTAGACCTGGTATTATCGGCACCGTAATTCCTATTTCCCGACAGGCGTTTACAAATGCAAAATATTTGCTGTTGTCAAAAAACATTTGAGTAACAATGTAGTCTGCACCCGCATCTACCTTTTGTTTAAGGTACTGAAGGTCGCTATCCATATTAGGTGCTTCAAAATGCTTTTCAGGGTATCCCGCCACTCCAATACAAAATTTTGTTTTGATAGTGTTTTTCAACTCTTCCTCGAGGTACACACCGGCATTAAGGTTTGTTACCTGTTTTAACAATTCCAGTGCGTACTTATGCCCGCCGGGTTCCGGTTCAAAACCTGCTTCATTTTTAGCAGCATCACCACGCAACACTAAAACATTGTCTATACCCAGGTAGTTTAAATTAATGAGGGCATCCTCTGTTTCATTAATACCAAACCCACCACAAATAAGGTGAGGAACAGTGTCAACATTGTATTTGTTCATAATAGAGGCACAGATCGACTCTGTACCCGGGCGCTTACGAACTACCACTTTCTCAAAAGTGCCATCTGATTTTTTCTTAAAAACATGCTCACTGCGATGGTAGGTAACATTGATAAACGCCGGATTGAATTCCATTAAAGGATCCATGTGGCTGTACAGCGACTGTATTCCTTTGCCTTTTAGAGGAGGTAATATCTCAAATGAGATCAGCGGTTTGGTAGCGCTGTTGATGTGTTCTATAACTTTCATATTTAATAAATGGCGGTAAAGATAATTCCAAATTTAAAAAAACGATCTTTTTGAATAACCTTGCTGTTTAGCAGTACACGCAAGCGAGGGATTAATTTTTTCGACAGCTTGTATAACCATCGGATTTAAGTCTGTTTTGCGGCTACATTACATTCGAAAAGCCTATTGTGCCATAACAAGAGGCATGGTAAAAAGTTGTGTTATTAAAAATTAATACCACTGGCAACGCCAGATGATGCTCTTGCCCGGGGCCCAACCATATAGCCGTGGAATAGCATTAATAAACAGAGCAATGCTTAAGCAATTAAGCCGGTTTAAAACAATTTTAAATTTATGGTAATCTGTTATAAATCCAAACCAGCTAGGATAACAACACTTATTTTTGTAAAAACAACCAACTTTTGAGCTTCACCATTCAAACAAAAAATCTTGTAAAAGTATACGGAAGCCGCACCGTAGTAAACGATGTGTCGTTTAATGTGAGCCAGGGTGAGATCGTTGGCTTGCTTGGTCCTAACGGTGCAGGTAAAACGACTTCTTTCTATCAGGTGGTCGGTCTTATCAAACCAGACAAAGGAGAAGTATTCCTGAATGATATCAACATCACCAAACTGCCCATGTATAAGAGAGCACAAATGGGCATTGGCTATTTGCCACAGGAAGCAAGTGTTTTTCGCAAGCTAAGTGTAGAAGACAATATTATGGCTGTGTTGGAAATGACTCGTCTGAAAAAGGCTGCTCAAAAAGAAAAGCTGGAATCCTTGATCAGTGAGTTTCGCCTGCAACACGTTCGTAAAAATAATGGTGATACCCTGAGCGGAGGCGAACGGCGCCGAACTGAAATAGCAAGGGCCTTAGCGGTAGATCCTCAATTTATTTTGTTGGACGAACCCTTTGCTGGCGTAGATCCTATTGCAGTAGAAGATATACAAGCCATTGTAGCGAAACTGAAGTTTAAAAACATCGGGATTCTCATTACCGATCATAATGTAAACGAGACATTGTCTATTTGCGACAGGGCGTACCTGCTTATAGATGGGAAAATTTTTAAGCACGGTACCGCAGAAGAACTTGCGAGTGACGAGCAGGTGCGAGGGTTGTACCTTGGCCGAAACTTTGAACTGAAACGAAAAGATTACCTGCATACTGAAGCTGCCAACGAGCAGCTTTCTAACCGGGAGTAACTGCTGTTGCGGCTCTGCACTTGCACCCCGAGAGCAACATAAGTTTTCAGTTAGTCAGGTTTTTTCTATCTTTCCGTCAATGAAGTTGCTGTCTCCCCTCATATCTAAGTTGGCCCGAATGCGCATCTGGCGCATAGATAATTGGGTCAATCACCCGATGAGTGCGCAAAGAGAAGTATTGCAAAACCTGGTAACTTCTGCTCAGTACACGGTCTTCGGCAAAAAATATAATTTCACACGGCTATTTACTCTAAAAGATTTTAAGCAAAATGTACCCATTCATGAGTACGACGACATGCGACCATACATTGTGCGCATGATGGACGGCGAAGAAAACGTGTTGTGGAATACCCCGGTAAACTGGTTTGCTAAAAGCAGTGGAACCACCAGCGACAAGAGTAAATTTATTCCCATCAGTGAAGAAAGCCTTCAACACAATCATTACCAGGCCAACAAAGACGTTCTTAGCAATTATTACAAAAATTTTCCGGGCAGCGATTTGCTTACAGGCAAGGCACTGGTGATCGGCGGTTCGCACCAGCTAAATAAAGTGAACGAAGACATTCAGTATGGAGATCTTAGTGCCGTATTAATGCAAAACACTCCATTTTGGGGGCAATGGCTGCGCACGCCGGAACTTAGTATTGCCCTGATGGATGAGTGGGAAAATAAAATAGAACAACTGGCACAAATTACTGCCAATGAAAATGTAACCTCCCTGGCCGGCGTGCCCACATGGACGCTGATACTTCTAAAGCGAATTTTAGAAATAAAGGGCGCAAGCAATATCCGGGAGGTTTGGCCAAACCTGGAATTGTACATCAATGGCGGCGTATCGTTTGTTCCGTACCGGGAACAGTTTGAAAAAATAATCGGTGCTTCTATCAATTACCTTGAAGTGTATAATGCGAGTGAAGGCTTCTTTGCAGCACAGGAAAGGCCTGAAGATAATGGTATGACTTTGTTTACAGAGCACGGTGTATTTTATGAGTTTATGCCAACCGAGGAATATGGAAAACCTTCGCCCCACACGGTAGGGCTCAACCAGGTAGTTCCCGATAAAAACTATGCCATCATCATTAGTACAACAGGCGGTTTATGGCGATACCTGATTGGCGATACCGTACGTTTTACCTCTATCAATCCCTACCGCATTTTGGTTACGGGCCGCTTAAAACATTACATGAATGCTTTTGGGGAAGAGGTAATTATTGACAACAGTGATAAAGCTATTGCTGAGGCATCTAAACATACGGGTGCTGTTGTAAGTGATTATACTGCGGCTCCACTTTATTTTACTGACAACAGCAATGGTGCCCATGAGTGGCTGATAGAATTTGAAAAAGAGCCGAGCAGTTTATACGCTTTCACGGTAGCATTGGATGATGCCCTCAAACAAACGAATAGTGACTACGAGGCAAAAAGATATAAGAATATCGCACTCCGCCTGCCGGTAGTACGAGTGCTTCCCCGGGGTGCATTTACCCAGTGGCTGAGAAGCAAAGGTAAAATGGGTGGTCAACACAAAGTTCCCCGGCTTTCTAATGAGCGTAAGTTTATAGAAGAAATAATGTCGATGAATTTATAACTGTAAAAAATGCAGGATCAAGTTTGTAAAAATTGTGGCACCCGGTTTCTAGGACGGTTTTGTAATAATTGTGGGGAGAAAGTGTATACTGAAAAAGACAAGGTGGTTGCTCACTTATTTGAAGAAGCCTTTCATTTTGTAACCCATTTCGAAGGTACCTTTTTCACTAGTTTAAAAATCATTGTGAGCAAGCCGGGAAAATTGTCTCTGGACTTTTGCAACGGAGTACGCAAAAAATATTTTAAGCCGCTCTCTTTTTTTCTACTGTTGGTGATAGTTTATCTTTTGTTCCCGGTATTTGAAGGGCTGAATATGCAATTGCACTTTTATACCGAAAATGGCGTTTTCGGTAAGTATGCTACTGGTAAAGTTTCTTCGGTAATGCAGGCCCGAAGTATGACATTCCAGGAAGTGTCAGAGGTCTTTCACAATAAAGGAGAAAAGGTCTCTAAGTTTTTGTTATTTACCATCATACCTTTTATGGCCTTATTTTCATGGCTGGTGGGGTTCCCAAAAAGAAAATATTATTACGATCATTTTATTTTTTCTACAGAAGCGGCGTCTCTATTTTTGCTGTGGGGCTTTTTAGTGTTTCCCCTTATTTTATTTGGCATAAAGGCAATTACGGGAACCTTCGTGGGGGAGAATGAATCCTACTTAGCCATTATCATAGTTGCTGTAATGCTGCTATTTTTAGTTATCGGGTCCCGCCGGTTTTTTAAATTCAAAATTTGGTATGCCGTTATTTACTCATTGCTATATATCCTGGTCCTGTCTGCTTTTGTGAAATACATTTATAAATTTATTTTGTTTTGTTTAGCCATCAACCAGGTTTAAACTTGTTGGCTGGTATTGAAATTGATCCCGTTTTAAAAAATTTACATGAAATTATTAGAAGGAAAAACAGCTATTGTTACCGGCGCCGCCCGGGGTATTGGAGAAGCCATTGCCATAAAATTTGCAGAGCATGGAGCAAACATAGCCTTTACGTATGTGAGCAATAGCAGTGCAGAAAAAGCCAACAGTTTACAGGGGAAACTCACGGAAATGGGAGTAAAAGCGAAGGCTTATCAAAGCAATGCCGGCGAGTTTGCCGCTTGCGAGGTCTTTGTAAACGATGTGCTAAAAGAATTTGGAGCCATTCACATTTGTGTGAACAATGCCGGTATCTCCAAAGACAATCTGCTTTTAAGAATGACGCCGGAACAATTTGAAGAAGTGATCAAGGTAAATTTGAATAGTGTTTTTTACATGACCAAACAGGTTCTTAAACCAATGATGAAGGCAAGAGATGGTGCTATCATTAATATGAGTTCTGTTATTGGCGAAATGGGTAATGCAGGTCAAAGCAGCTATTCAGCCAGCAAAGCAGGAGTTATTGGTTTTACTAAATCGGTAGCAAAGGAACTCGGTAGCCGCAACATTCGTTGCAATGCCATTGCACCAGGGTTTGTAGAAACAGATATGACAAGCTACCTGCAAGAGGGCGAAGTTGCTGATAAATACAAAGCCGGCATACCGCTCGGCAGGTTTGCTTCGGCAGAAGATATTGCCAACACAGCTCTCTTTCTTGCCTCTGACATGGGCAACTATATAACGGGGCAAACAATCAGTGTTTGCGGTGGCCTCAATATTTAAGGAAACAATTTTGTTAGAATGCGCCGTGCCTTGCCGGGACATTTTTTATATAGAGCTTTAGAAATAGCATGGTAAAACCACTTGTCCTCAACTAATCTGGTTTTTGACAAGGAGACAAACTCCTGAAATAATTTTTTTCCTGGTGAAATTCTGAAACAGAATAGATCTTATTGCCCGTTTTTAGTTTTTGATATAATCCAACATTTATTTGCTTTTTTTAATAGTCCTGGCAACTGATAGGTTACCAGGACCAATAATACTTTTTTTACTGGCGTGCCGGTTATCCGTCGGGCTTATACAGATTCGGGGGTTAACGATAGTTTGTTTTCTGTAACAACCTTTTTTTCAGAATGAACATGCACAGCATCTTCCATTTGATAAGCTTTCTTAAAATTCAACAGCGTTACATCAATGTTTTTATCCTTTGACCCAAAGTTGAGAAAGTCTCTGATCAATTCTAATACATCGTAATCTATATAAACTGTATTGGCAGCATCTATAATTAGTTTACTGTTTTCTGGCAGGTGTGCCAGGGTTTGCTTGATGGCAGCTTTATTTAAAAACGAAACCTCCTGTGCCAGGTCAATGCGAATGGTTTCGCCCTCCTTATGTTTGTCTTTTCTGAAAAAATATGCCAGTTTCATGTTTCCCCTTAAAATGAAGATGATGCTCACAAAAAGGCCAACTCCAACCCCTTTTAGCAAATCAGTGAGTACCACTGCCACAACAGTTACAATAAACGGGATAAACTGGTGCTTGCCGGTGTGCCACATGTGCACAAATAACTTTGGGCTGGCAAGTCTTAAACCAATCATGATTAAAATGGCTGCCAGGCAGGCCATGGGAATTTTATTGAGAATAAAAGGAATGGCAACGACCGTAAGTAAAAGGAATACGCCGTGAGCTATGGCTGATAGCCTGGTTTTAGCACCGGAGTTTACATTGGCAGATGTTCTTACTATTACCGAGGTCATGGGCAGGCCTCCAATTAAGCCAGAAAGAATATTGCCAATACCTTGTGCTTTTAGTTCGGTGTTGGCGCTTGAAAACCTTTTAAGTGGATCCATCTTGTCGCCTGCTTCCAGGCAAAGCAAGGTTTCAATACTTGCTACAACAGCAATAGTGGCTCCTGCAAGCCACACCTTGTAATTAGCGAAGCCGGTAAAATCTGGTGTTGTAAACTGGCTGAAAAATTCCGCAAAGGAAGACGCTGTAGGCAAGGTAACGAGGTGTTCTTGCGAAATGGCAAGTTTAGATCCGGACGCAATAAATGCTTCGTTCAGCAGAATGCCTACAACTACAACAATGAGTGCGCCGGGTATGGCTTTGATTTTTTTAAGAAAAGCGATCTTGTTAAATGCAATGAGTATGGCTATAGAAACTACGGTGATGAGAATAGCACCCATGTGGGCATAATTTACAGCATTGATTAACTCTGTAAAAAAGCCGGAATCCGAGCCGCTTTCAAGCGCAAACCAATCCCCTTCGTGGGCCTTATCGTAGCCAATGGCATGCGGAATTTCTTTCTTAATAATGATAATCCCGATGGCCACCAGCATGCCTTCTATAACACTTGTAGGAAAGAAGGACGAGATGCTGCCCGCCTTAATGAGACCGAGGGTAAGCTGAATAACGCCTGCTAATACCACTGCAACAAGGAAGGTTTCATACCCCAGATCTTTAATGGCAACCAAAACAATAGCGATAAGTCCCGCGGCAGGGCCAGATACACTTATGTTTGATCCGCTAAGATACCCCACCACAATGCCAGCGATTACTCCCGTAATTATACCTGCAAAAGGCGGGGCGCCGCTGGCAATGGCTATGCCGAGGCATAGGGGCAAAGCCACTAAAAAAACCACCATTCCAGACAAAAGATCGGACTTATAATATTTGGTACTTAATTTCATCGAGAGTTTAATTTTAAGAATTTACTAATTCCAGTTCCGCATTCTTTTTACCAGTAAGATTTTTGAAAAAGTCAACACGGCCATCTTCAATATTATAAACCCCGCCTACAATTCCTATTTGCCCGGCTTCGAACATTGTCTTTACAATATCGCTGCGCAACAGTATTTCTTCCAGGCTGTTTTCTACGTTCGCATACGCTACATGGTCGCTGAATAGATGGTTGTTATGACCATTTAGCAAAGCCTTGCTAATTGATGGCTTAATCCTTCCCAAGAGCTCGGTAAGGTGGCCGTCCTGGACTCCGACTTTAGCACTTTTGATGGCGCCGCATTCTGTATGGCCCAACACCATTAACACTTTTGAGCCTACGTATTTCACTGCATACTCGATGCTTGCAAGTATATCATTGTTTACAATATTGCCTGCAATTCTAATACTAAATAAGTCACCCAAACCCTGATCGAAAAGCAACTCAACCGATGTGCGGGAATCCATACAACTTAAGACTACAGCAAAAGGGTACTGGCCTTCCCGGGTGAGATTGATGAGTTCTAGGTGGTCGTGGTCAACTTTTAGATTGTTTATAAATCTCTTGTTGCCTTCTACTAATAATTCGTAAGCTTGAAATGGCATTAGGCTATCCAGGTATTCTTTGGAATGTTTAATCATTGTTTTAAATAATTTGAGTGTGCCATACAAAAGATGGCACGTTGTGGAAAATTGCAGACTACTGCTGGATTGAAAAATAAAAAAAAGTTATTATGCAGGATTCGGTGGGGGAACAAGTAGCTCGCCATGGAAGGCGGTGTATGTATCCGAGTTAGTGCACTTATAAAGAAGGGCACTTTGGCTTAAAAAGAAATGGGTAGATTCTGCGTGGTGCAGGTAATCTTCGCTAAAAGAGGTAGGGCCAGACGGAGTTTTTTCTTTTGTGTTGCTGCCGAGAGAGTTAGAGCTATCTTCTTCAACCATTAAAGCAGACTGTGTATTTTCCATTTTTGCTTGCTTGGCCATCTCTTGCTTAAAAGCGCAAACCAAGGGTGTACTGATGGTAAGCCACACCAAGGCTAGCATCATAAATACTGCAGATGTCTTTTGAAAATAAGAATACGGAGACTTAATTTTGATCATTGAGATTGCTGCAAATATAGGTAATAAGAGTTTGAATTCACAGGGCCAATACCGGTATTGATAAATGGACGAAGCATTTAGAAGTGCGTGATATTGTCGGTATACGAAACAGGAATACCAGCAAATTGTTCCGCAGGGGTATTTAATAGCAATTGTCCCTCTGATCAATAAATGAGGCAGTTCGTTAAATAATTATTATCAATTTCCTCATTTTTCGATAAATTTCAGAAACTACCACTTTAGGGTATTGGAAGATTTGAAAAACAATCTTCTCTTTGTTGCAACAACCCTCGAAACAAAGTCACACATAAGGCCCGTTTACGTACCCGGTCAAAAACCGGCTCTGAAAACAATTAATTTTTTTCTCATGCTTGAACACTTCCCCGTTCCGAATTTCCGGGATGGGTTTTTTTTGTGCGGGTGAAAAAACTAAATTAATTATCAATTAAAACTAAAATAATTAGTTTAATTAAATTTAAACCTTACATTTGCTTCCGCTTAATTTTACAACGCAAATTCAGATACATCAACTAAACCTAAAAACATGAGCAACGCAGAAAAATTAAAGGCCTTAAAACTTACAATGGATAAAATTGATAAGGATTTTGGAA
>JAYTBG010000161.1:0-4645 GCA_043737055.1 Chitinophagaceae bacterium
TACCACGAAGCAGCACATTTACCTGCCTGGTACCCACTAGTTGTTTAATATTAATAAAGAGTGTGGTCAATTGATCAATGTTTATACTGTAGTTTACAATTGTTCGAAAAACGTTTTGCCAAAAACTTCTAGTCCCGGGTCCCTTGCACCCATTAATAGCAGTACACAATCGTTGGTAATGTGTGGGCGTAACGCTGTCAGGAGTTGTGTTCTGTCTTCTACAAAAAAAGCGCTTTTTCCCAGTGCACGTATGTCTTCAATAAGATCGTTGGCAGAAATATCTTTTACTGCAGTGCCTCCTGCGTAAAATATTTCACTCATCCATATCTCATCCTGCTCCCGCAAAACGCCTGCAATCTCTTTTACAAAATCGTTGCGCAAAAAACGGGTGGGGCCATATCCATGAGGTTGAAACCATGCAATTACTTTGGCAGCAATGGGCTGGCAGGCGGCAATGGAAGCGGCGCATTTTGCCGGATTGTGTGCGTAGTCATCAAATACGTGCACCCCATTCTTCACTCCCAGCAATTGGTGCCTGCGGTAAATTCCTTCGTATTGTTGCAGCGCATCTGCACAGTCCTGAAAGCTAATGCCTATTTGGTGTGCGACTGCCACTGCTGCAAGGGCATTTTCCATGTTGTGTTTACCAACGGTGTAAAGCCGAAAAGGAAAATCATTTATGGAGAACTCAATCTGAAGCCCATCCTGTTTAAAAGCGCTTGCAATATAACCGGTGCCAGCATCGTCCTGCGAAGAAAAATCCTGCAAAAGATTACTTGATAATTTTGCAGCCAACGCATTGGACCTGTTTACAACGAATAACTTTTTTGTATTTTGACGGAACCTCCCAAATATTTCCATGAGCTCCGCTATCTCCTGGTGGTCTTTATCAATGTTTAAAAGCAACCCTACCTCGGGTTCGTATTGTACGATAGATCCGTCACTTTCGTCTGCTTCTATGATCAGCCATTCACCGCTGCCCACCTTGGCATTTCCAATGCCGCCTTCTTTAATAATATTTACCAGGCCCGCACCGCTTATGATACTTGGCGATTTGCCGGCCTGCTGAAGTATCTGAAATAACATTCCGCTTGTAGTGCTCTTACCAGAAGTGCCGGCAACCGCAATGGTCTTTTTGCTTTTAGCAATAAGGGCAAGTAATTCGCTGCGTTTAATGATCGGTATATTGAGCGCCCGGGCCTTTTGCACTTCAGGCACGGTATCTTCTACAGCAGTAGACACCACTACGAGATCCAGCTCCCCGTGCACTCCCTCGCCATCCTGAAGAAAACACTTAATGCCCTCAGCTTCCAACTTTGTTTTAACCTCATTCTCCTCGCCTGCTATAAAATAGCGGTCGCTACCCGAAACAACCTTGCCGGACCCGGCGAGGTACTGCGCTATAGCACTCATGCCCGTGCCGGCAATACCAATAAAAAAAACACGATGGAAATTATCTACGGATGTTATCATTTTTTCTTAAATTTTTTTATGCTGATCAAAGGCAGTGCGTTACTGACAAATGAAAAACTACCCCACCTGTAAACAAGCTTCACTAATTCATTTTACAATTTTATAATGGAGTGTCCTCAATGACTTCTAGCTGACGGAGGTAGTCGTATTGCAAGTCTTCATGCAAACCCTCTACCGCCTTATTTATCTTTTTTATGACTCCGAGAAATATATTGTGCAGCGCAACATTTCTATGCAAAGGCAAATGCAGATCGGCAATTTTTTCTGCTACGTGGAGCAACAGTTCTACCTCGGTAGTAGGCAGACCACTATAATGAATAAATTTTGCGGTAGTACGCACAATCTTCCTGAGGGTTTTTTTAGCAAAATACAAGTTTGTTTTATTTACCTCCTCAAACAAACTATCAAGGTTAGCCTTTACATTATTTACATATCCTAACTCATCCGACTCATCAAACAAAAGATAGGTAGCAAGCTCTTTGTTTTCTTTTTTGAATTTAATGAGGCGGAGACAAACTTCCATCAACTGGTTTGGGGGAATGGTTTCCAATGCTGATTTTATCTCTTTTACCGACGCCGCTTTCATACCAGCAAAATAATGGATTTCTTTGTAAGATATAGGAGTGAGTTTATTAATGCCCTGGCCTTTTGAAACATGCAACTAATAAATATCTTTAAACCCCTAACATCTCACAATGGCCTCAAAAAAAACGCTTATATCTCCACTTACTATCCTGATGATGGTGATATTGCTGGCAGCGGCAGCTACATGGTTAATCCCATCAGGGCAGTATGACAGACTCGGATACGTGGAGGGCGAAAAATTTAATTATAGCAGCAGGAATGGGATACGGCATTGCCCTTCAATCAACAAAGGTTAGACAGCCTTCACATCAAAATTCCCTTAGAAGCTTCAGCAATGGGTCTATTAAAAAACCGGTTTCTGTACCGGCACCTATAAAAGATTAAAGCATAACCGACAAGGTTTTGTAAACGTTTTAAAGGCACCCATCCGTGGCATTCACGAATCTATCGACATCATTTTTTTTGTACTGGTAATCGGTGGGTTTATGCAGGTTTTTAATGCCTCCGGAGCTATGGAAAAGGGTATTGCAGCATTGTCTGTGCAAATGAAGGGAAGAGAAACCTGGCTGATCGTAATCCTTACCTTTTTATTTTGTTTAGGCGGTTCATCGTGTGGTATGGCCGAAGAAGGGCTGGTATTTTATCCGTTGCTGATTCCGATATTCCTGGCGGCGGGCTACGATCTGCTGGTACCCGTGACTGTTATTTTCGCCGGTACACAGATGGGTTCTCTTTCTTCGTTTTCCAATCCGTTTTCAACCATCATTGCTTCCAGTGCGGCCGGGGTTAACTGGACGGACGGTCTAACTGTGAGGATTATCATGTTTGTACTCACTTCTTTTATCCTCATCTGGTATATTGTGCGTTACGCTCTGAAAATTAAAAGGAATCCTTCTGCTTCGCTGGTACAACGATTTTAGGGAAAGGTAACAACCGCCCATAACTTACCAACCGGCGAAGGACAAACTGTGGAGCCGCTGGACACAAAATCTAAAATACTCCTCGTTCAGTTTTTTCTAACCTTTATTACCATGATTGTTGGTGTCGTTTTTTTTGAGTGGTGGCTGCTGGAAATGACAACACTGTTTTTCGGATCAGCACTTTTTCTTGCACTCATCCTTCGCATGAAAGAAACCATTTTTGTGACGAAGTTTATTGAAGGAGCTGCGGGATTGCTTTCTGTAGCACTCATCATAGGCACCGCAAGGGGCGTAACCGTTATTTTAAATGACGGAAACATCAGCTACAGCATCATCTATTATGCGGCAGGTTTGGCCGGGGGTATGCCTGCTTCGGTATTTATTGTTGCCATGCTGGTAATCTACATGATCTTCAGCCTTTTTATTTCTTCTTCGTCGGGCATGGCGGTATTGACAATGCCTATCATGGGAGCGCTGGCAACGCTGGTAGATGTACCGGGTAAAGAAATTGTAAATGCTTATTTATATGGGATGGGAATAGTTGGATTTATTTCACCCACGGGACTTATGTTGCCTGCTTTGGCTCTTACAAATCTCAGTATAAAAACCTGGTGGCATTTCATATACCCCTTGCTCGCAATGTTGCTGCTACTTTGTGCGGCGGTGCTTGTAGCAGGAGTGTTATTGGCATAAAAAAACCTTCGTTTTAAAGCGAAGGTTTTTCATAATTTGGTGGTTTTACTTTTTTTCAGAGATATTGGATAAAAGAGATATTGGTTAAAGGATAAGTGATTGTTCTAAGGATATTTGATGAAGTAAAGGTATGCGCACTAAAATTGCTTTTTGTAGTGTTCTTTGGTAAAGATCTATAGTACTTTTTCTACAAGAAAAAATTTTTATATGAAAGCCTGTTTCCAAGATGTTGTTTTAAAGCCTGTAAATTTCGCTTTTTATAGCTGCACTTGTAAGCAACAAAACACCCGCTTGCACGTTTGCGGTAAATAGAAAAAATCAAACAGCCCTTAACCTTTATCTTGCATCGAAACCAATCTGCAACTATGCTTAAATCCGCCTTCCTTTCTCTTGCTCTTTCATTTTTATTTCAATTATCTAACGCTCAATTTACTAACAAGCTGTTGCCTTCAAGCACATTTTCTGACTCCCTGGCAAAAGTGGTAGAAAACTTTCAGCGCAATTACAGAGACATACAGGGGGTTGCTTTGCCACCGGATGAAGACCGGGATATATTTGCTTCCACAGTAGGACTGCCAGGTGCCAAAGCTTGCGTTATTTATCGTTTTCGTTCCAGGCAAGATACCACTGCAAGCTGGCAGGGCTTGCTCTACGAAGGAGAAAATTTTAAGGATGCCAGCAAGGCATACAGGAATGCTGCTAAGCATTTAAAGCAAACCAAATTTAGAGTGGGTATGCACAAATTTTCTTTTGATGGTGAAGTTGCAAGCCCTACAGAAGAACTACGCTTTACCAGCAGTATTTTTAGACCCACCGAGAACACAGATATCTACAAAAACTTTATTGCAGAGGTAGAAATGTTGAATAGCATAGAAGGATGGATTGTAAGAATTAACCTGCACAGCAGGAAAGAGGATACCGAGCGATATTAGGCAGAGTCTTCAACATATCGCCAGGTGTTAGCGATTCCGATC
>JAYTBG010000162.1:0-4642 GCA_043737055.1 Chitinophagaceae bacterium
ACGCTTACATACGATACCTATTATGGACTGCAGAAGGTATCAAAAACCCCGAAATTTATGAACGCCATGCAGCAGGCTCAATATTTTTATGACGGAGTAAAAAACAGAAATATTGACAATGGCAATGACGTTTCGGGACCACCGGACAGATGGAGATTAGCTGTACCCGCCATTATAATGGATGTTCTGCAGGGTAGAAATACGACGGATGTGAATGCCCTTGATGAGGTATTACGTACCGCTCCCCAGCAGCAGCAGCAGCTAACTATGACAGGAGGTAACGAGAATGTAAAATATGCGGTGAGCGGAGAATATCTTGATCAGGATGGGCTTATCATAACGAACTCTTTTAAAAGGTATTCATTAAGAACAAATTTGGATGCTAAGCTGTCGAAAAGGTTATCAGTAAAACTTAACATAAACCCTTCTTTTATTAAAAGAAGAGGAGTTAATTCCTTTGGAGTAACAACAGGAGCGGGTGATTTCAGTGTTTTGGGTGGTGCAACTTCAGTCAATCCTTTTTATCCAATATACAATTCCGATGGAAGTTATTTTGCTTATAATGGCTATGCTGCAGTGGGTAATTTTTACAATCCGGTAGCACTTGCAAAAGAAGTAATTAGGAGGCAAAGTGGAATTGGGCTGCTTGGTAATATTAATGCTGAGTATACAATTTTTGATGACTTAAAATTAAACGTGTTATTTGGTACATCTTTATCAAGTACCTCTGCAAGTAATTTCACACCTAGTCTTCCCGCTTTTTTTGACCAGCCTGCTTTCGGCCGGGAGGATAACGCAATGTCTTCCAACTGGCTTTCAGAGTATACTTTAAACTACAATAAAAGTACAGGTAAACATAACATTTCAGCATTAACCGGATTTACTGCCCAGGAAGAAACCGGTAAATCGAGTTTTGTATATAGCGACAAATACCCCAATAATCTGGTACAAACATTAAGCGCAGTTAGCGGACTGGTAACCAACGGTGCTTCAAACGAATACGAATGGTCGCTGGTTTCTTACCTCGCAAGGGTTAATTACAATTTCAACAGCAAATATTATCTATCCACTTCTATTCGTACCGATGGTTCATCACGTTTTGGAAGCGACAAAAAATACGGCCTTTTTCCATCTGTGGCTTTGGCGTGGCGCATTTCGGATGAAGATTTCCTGAAAAATGTAGAATTCCTTAATGAATTGAAAATAAGAACCAGCTATGGAAAGACCGGTAATAATAACATCGGTAATTATGAACAATACGGTACCATCAATTATTACAAGTACCCATTGGGGGGAATTCCGGTTGCAGGTTTTGCCCCGGCAAGACTTGCCAATCCATCGCTTACCTGGGAAAAGCAGCAATCTGTTAACGCAGGTATTGATGCGTCATTTTTTAAAAGAAGATTGGTTGTTACTGTTGACCATTTTCAATCGAGAAATACCGACTTACTGTTAAATGTAAATATTGCAGATATTACCGGATTTAGCACAGCGCTAAAGAATATAGGTGAAGTAAAAAATACCGGATGGGAGTTTGTACTAAGTACTATGAACCTGACCAATAAATTTGAATGGACAACAGACTTCAATTTCTCTGCTTACAAGAACAAAGTGGTGCGGTTAGGCCCTTCCGGAGATCCCATTATATCCGGAGGTAATATAACGAGGATTGGTCAGCCAATTGGTATGTTTTACGGATGGTTGACCGACGGCATCTTCAAGAACCAGGCAGAGGTAGATAAAGGCCCCATTTTCGGTGGAGGTACAAGTGCCCGTTCGAGGCCTGGAGATCTCAGATTTGTAGATGTTAGCGGTCCTGCCGGAAAGCCGGATGGTATCATTAATAGTTTTGATAAAACGGTCATGGGTTCGCCATATCCTGATTTTTATTATGGCATGACTAACCGCTTCGCATACCAAAACATCAGTTTAAGCATTAGCATGCAAGGTGTGCATGGCAATAAAATTCTTGCAGAATCAAGAAGATCTACTTATTCAGGAAGATCACGCTTCAGGAATGCCGCTTCGCAACTCAATTACTGGAAATCGGAGCAGGAGCCCGGTGATGGAAAAACTCCGCGGCCAAATGATGCTCCTACAGGCAACCATCGTGGAGAATTTAGCCAAAACTGGCTTGATGACGGCACCTATCTGCGCATCAATAACATAACCCTCGGCTATTTATTGGCTGAAAATATTAGCCAAAAACTCGGGCTTAAATCATTCAGGGTTTACTTAAACGCTACTAATCCGTTTCTTTTCACAAAAAATCTTGGTTTTAATCCTGATGTAAACAATAATGAAAATGCCCTGACACCTGGTAGAGACCTAAATGACTATCCTTTGCCTAAGAGCCTGATACTGGGTTTAAATGTTGGATTTTAATAATAGAAATTTTGTATAAAAATCAGATATGAAAAAAATAATCAGCATTACATTCATAATGTCCATATTAATGATGTCGTGCAAAAAGGATTTTATTGAAAAAGCGCCCGTTTCAACCATAAGCGTAGATGCGCTATATATAACGGACAAAGACTTTCAGGATGCTGTAATTGGCATTTACTTTGGTTTTAGAGATCCCTATCAAAGTTTTTGGCAGTTTGGTGATTTGCGTGGCGATGATGTGCAGCATGATCCGGCCAGTGGCCTTGAACAAATTCGTGCAGATAACTTTGTTACGGATAATTCTGATAATCTGCTTGCCAGCAGCTGGCGTAGCTATTATATTATCATCAACAGGGCAAATGTGCTTTTATCTAAAATTGAAACTGCAGACGCTGCCATTGTTAAAAACAAAGCACGGCATAAGGCAGAAGCCCAATTTCTTCGTGCGCTTGCCTATTTTAATCTGGTGAGAATATTTGGAGATGTTCCCCTGCTTACTACCCCTATAACAAGTGAGGAAGCCTATAAAATAGGTAGGGATAAAGTAGATAAAGTTTACAATGAATTAATCATTAAAGATTTGGTTGAGGCAGAAAATAATTTACCCCAAAAATATAGCGGAACAGATGTGGGAAGAGCTACTAAGGGGGCGGCTAAAGCATTGTTGGGTAAAGTATATTTAACCAGAAAAGATTTTGTAAAGGCTGAGGCTAAATTGCAGGAAGTTACCACGCTGGGGTATGCCCTTTTAAATAAGTTCAATGATTTATTCGACTATACAAAAGATGAACACCACAGCGAATATATTTATGACATTGAATATATTATGGGTGGATTTGGACTTGGCAGCAATTTAACAAATACGTTTACGCTCGAATTTCAATTTGCCGGCACGCCGCTGGTTAATGAACTGTTCCGGCGGTTTCATATTCCCCCTGGTGCAGGAGGAAGCTCCGGCAACCCTACTGCAGCTTTTATGGCTGCATTTGATTCAAAAGATTTGCGAAAAGACATTACTGCGGTAACCGGTCTTACTGGCCCTAACGGAGTATTTATACCCTTATCTCCCACTGGTGTTTCTGCCTTCACCATGAAATACATGGCTCCAATAATCGCTAACGGAGACAGCCCTGCAAACTGGAAAGTAATACGGTACGCTGATGTTCTATTGATGTACTCGGAAGCCTTAAATGAAAATGGCAAAACCACTGAAGCAGTAACTTATTTAAACCAGGTACGAAAGAGAGCCGGTTTGGCCGAATACCTGGTTTTATCGCAGGATGAGATCCGTGAAAAAATATATTTAGAGCGAAGGTTTGAGCTGTTTCTGGAAGGTCACAGATGGTTCGATTTAGTAAGAACAGGACGTGCTATCAGCACTATGGCACCGAAAGGAATGAAACCTTACATGACGGTTTTTCCTATTCCCTTAAACCAAATCGAATTAATAAATGATCGCAGCGTATTTTCTCAGAACCCGGGATATGAATGATGGGTTGAAAGATGATAGAAAGTGCGTTAATGTAAGGTGTCTTTAATATTTTAATGTTGAAGTTGCAAGAAAAAGCAGGCACTAAACAAAGGGCAAAATGATAACAAGGTTCTTAAATTTTTCCAGTTTGAAAAAACATCAGGATTAGGTGAAAGTTTGCTATCAAAAAAAAGGTTAAAAATATTTCTGAACGAAGCCATGTGGCTTTAGCATTTTGAAACGAGATTAAAAAGGCATTGTGAAAAGAGAAGCTATAATATCAAAAATAAACTCGCTATAATTTATTATCAAACATGAAGTGTTCAAAACAAAATTTCATCTCTCGTACAAAGATTATTTGTTTGACCGCATACGTGTTATTTTTTATAATGATTGTAAATCTTCTATCAGCTCAAAACAGAAATGCAATGGGCATTATTGTGGGAGGAACAAGGCCACCTGATATGCCTGTAATAGCCGATAAGCCGCTTCCCACATGGCAGCCTGCAGGAAATCAAAAACCTGCATTTGAAGGACAAACAAAAGCGCCTGCCGTAATTACAAAAACAAAATTAAAAGCAGAAGTTATTACTGACCGCTTACATCACCCATGGTCCATTGCTTTTTTGCCTGATGGCAGAATGTTTATAACAGAAAAAAGAGGAACACTAAGAATTGTATCTCCATTAGGCTTGGTGAGTGATACATTAAGGGGGCTACCTAAAGTATACTTTCGGGGGGATGGTGGTCTTTTGGATATAGTATTAGATCCTGACTTTGCCG
>JAYTBG010000163.1:0-1812 GCA_043737055.1 Chitinophagaceae bacterium
AGTAAAATTTATCGCATCATTTTGTGTGTTATTTATTTGTTGTCCTGGCAGAAGGCTCACTATTGAGCATCGTTGTGTCACTCCCTTGTACCGCATACCAATGTGGAACTTTGATTGTGTTTTAGATTGTGTAACGTAGAGACAAGGTGTGCCTTGTTTCTGCAACGGCGGCCTTGTAATTGATTTTGTATCGCCTGGGATAGCATTTTGTTGCAGTGGTTCGTGAGGCGAAACCAGTGGTAGAAAAGGGCATAACTGTTTCTACATTGCAGGTCACATAACACAATCAAAGTTCCACATGGGTATGCGGTACAAGGGAGTGACACAACGATGATGCCCAGAGCTGCTGCTTCGTTGGGACAACAAAACCGTGACTTCCATTTTTAACCCTTGGCAAGAATAATTATGAAACGCCTGCAGGAATGCAGGATGCAGTTAACGGCCAGGAACTGCCCATGTCTCAATATAAATACTACCTCCAAATTTCATCATAAAATATTATTGTCATTAATGTTTCCCCGCCTCTAAAGTTTACGACTAAAGTTTAGCTTATATAGATAATCTCCAGTTTTAAGAGGCATTGATTGCAAGTGACAAGTTCAAAGGAGGCAAGTTTCAGCATAGCTGTATTTTCAGTAGATAAATTATTGTTTCCAGCAACTTAAAGCTGGCGAATATAGTGTTTCAAAGAAAATATAGTGCTATGAAGAACAAAAAATATAAATTATATTGTATCATAATTATTCATTATTAAAACAAGTTTTATGTCATTCAAAGCACAACTTAAAATCGGCAGTAAAGAATTTGATGTAATCTCCTGTAGCTATGCCCTTCACAGGGAAGTGGATGGTAAAGGCAGGCCTGCATCTGTTGTTTATGGCGGCACAATTGATCTGGCGGTAGAATCTACGGACGATACCTCCATTATTGAAGCAATGGTAAATAACCAGCATAAGCCAATAGATGGCACCATTACTTATAAGAAAAGTGATGAAGATGCAAAATTGAAAGAGCTTTCTTTTGAAAAAGGGTATGTAGTAAGATTTGCTGAAGCGTTTGATACGATTGGTTCACAGCCAATGCTTATCCACTTTACAGTTTCAGCACAGTCCATAAAAATTGGCAGTGCAGAACATAAGAATGATTGGCCTGGCAGTAAGTAGTCACTATATGTCCGGCGACATTAGTTTAAAAGGTGTTCAAACCCCAAACACTCATTGTCCTAATCAGGCCCAATTGTATTGTAGTATCCGGTAGGATAAAATATCCTTACCGGATATTCCTCTCTCTGTTATAAAAAAACGAATATGGAATACCTGGTAGTTGCAGAAATAGAAATTGATGGAAACCGGATTGGGCATTATACCAGTATTATGCTCCGGCAAAAATTCAACGCCCATCATGAATTTATTATCCGCATAAATCATGATGTGCTTGAAACCTCCGGATCCTTCAGTTTGGAAAAAGCGCAAAAGAACATTGGTAAACCTGTGCTGATACGCTTGCAGCAAATGGCCCTTTCCCTTGAGGTGGCTTATGAATTCCGGGGGATTATTTGCGAACTGAGAATGGAACAATCAGGTAATTCCAATGCCGACCTTGTATTGGTTGGATACAGCCCGACCATCTTATTGGAAAACGGACAGCACCTTGCATCATTCTATCAGAAGGATATTAAAAAAATAGTACAGCAGGTTACAAAACCACTTAGCCAGGTAAACTGTAATGTTATTATCAACAACCAATATTCAAAAGAGATAAAATACATCTGCCAATACAAAGAAAGCGGTTTTCATTTTATCAACCGGTTAT
>JAYTBG010000164.1:0-23942 GCA_043737055.1 Chitinophagaceae bacterium
TATTACACTGGTACTTCCCTCATTTGTCATGGCTTTTACATCGGCCATATTTGAAGAAATTCTTTTCCGTGGAATTGTATTTAGAATAACCGAAGAAAAACTCGGGAGTTACTGGGCACTATTTATTTCAGCATTGATATTTGGCGCCATGCATTTGGCCAACCCTCATAGTTCGGTGCTGGCGTCTTTGGGGCTTGCTATACAGGCTGGTTTACTGTTGGGAGCCGCCTATATTTATGCCCGTAATCTTTGGTTTCCCATCGCCATTCACTTTGCATGGAATTTTATGCAATCTGGAATTTTCGGCGTAAGTACTTCCGGAAACTCTATGGGCAAGTCTTTACTAACTACAAAAATAAATGGAGCGGAATGGTTTACCGGCGGCTTATTTGGGCCGGAGGGATCTATACAGGCCACCGTCTTTTGTTTGATAGCTGCGGTGGTACTAATACTGATGAGCCATCGTCAGCAAAAAATAGCAAGGGCATCGTGGCAACGAAACTGATATATTTTCAACAATACAATCATTAAACATAATTTATTATGAAGCAACAAAGTATTGAATTGGTCAAAAAAGCCGGGCTCTTGTAGCACAGTTAGAAATTGAATTGGTGGGCAGTCTGTTTTACAATCGCCAGTTTAAGATAATGCCCGAAGTATGACCTATGTTTTATCGAAGTTCCCTGCCCGAGCAATCAAAAAAATTGTTGACTATGTTATCTTACGTGATTGCCAAACTAGACAGGCTGGAGGAGATATTAGAAGAAGTAGGCAAGCTTGCAAGGCGCCACTCGCAGTATGGTGTGCAGGACGCACATTATGATGCCGTGGGAGAAGCTCTATTATGGACGCTGCAAACTGGCCTTGGAGAGCATTGGAACGATACGGTAAAACTTGCGTTGATAGAAGTTTATGAAGAGGTATCAAGAGCAATGATAGCTGCACAAAATGATGAACGCATGCACCTTGCAACCGTACCAGTCAGCTAAAACAATAAATTTTTTTCACATAGTATTTTGGTTTGCAGGAACAGGATTCCACGCAGCAATACTAGTTTTTAAGGGAGCCCTCAACGGGTTCCCTTTTTTCACTAGTGATTGGACACAGACGCCACAAATTTCTCTGCAGCGCACAACATACTCGCACGCCTTTTGTTGTTATATATTTGCGCGCCTGTTCCTCAACAGGTTTAGAGGCATTTATAAAGTAACTTTAGCGAAAATTATTACAATAATTGAACACATGAAGACAGATGAATTGAACGAGATTTCAAAGAACATGGAAGTGATAGGTATGCTAGAGGGTTTTGTTGCACAAACTGTGGAAAGCTCTTTATTGGATCCGGATGATTGCTGGCAGCCTACAGACTTCTTACCAGATCTTACGCTGCCTGACGCACTAGACCAGGTAAAAAGTTTGAGAGAACGCAGTGATTGCATACCAGACACAGTTATTAGTTCCTTGGTGGGCAATATGATTACTGAAGAAGCGTTGCCCAGCTACCAAACGTATTTCAATCTTATGGTAAACGAAGACAGGGATCTTACCAGCACCAATGGATGGGTTAGATGGAGTCGTGCGTGGACCGCAGAGGAGAACCGCCATGGCGACCTGCTAAACAAATACCTTTATCTGTCTGGCCGCTGCGACATGAAAGCAGTAGAGCAAACCATCCACAGACTTATTTACAATGGGTTTAATCCCAACACCAACAACGATCCATACCAAGCCATGGTATATACTTCGTTCCAGGAAAGGGCCACTAAAATTTCGCATGTAAATACTGGCAAACTTGCAGATAAAGCGGGAGATAATACCCTGTCTAGAATTTGCAAAACTATTGCAGGAGATGAGGCAAGGCATGAGAAGGCCTACAAAACCTTTATGTCAAAAATTTTTGAGATAGATCCGAATGGCGGATTAAAATCCTTCGAACAAATGATGCGCAAGCAGATTGTAATGCCAGCAATTCTGATGGCTGATGGGGCAAAGAACCCAAATATTTTCACTGACTTTTCTGCCATCACGCAAAAAATTGGCGTTTACACCACCTGGGATTATGCAAGTATTATAGACCACCTTGTTAAACTGTGGAAGATAGAAACACTTACGGGATTGCAGGATGGAGCGTCCAAAGCGCAGGATTATCTCTGCACATTGGCGGACAGGTACAAAAGGATTGCAGAGAGGATGAAGATTCCAGATGAAATCAGTTTGTCATGGCTGGGAAATAAAAAGATGGCTTTCTAATAATTCATTCTTATAAACTAAAAACGCACATTGGGTTCAATGTGCGTTTTTTTATCGGTCATTGTTTTTAAATACGGAGGCGAGGGGTGGCTGTCAAACAACTTCTATCCAGGTATGATCTGCAAGTAGTTTCACAGCGGCCTCAAATTTTTTGAATGGCATTTTGCCCCAGTTTTTGGGGGATATCATAGAAAGTAAAAAGCTGTTATCTTCTTTAAGGTACAGGTAATAAGTTTGCCCAATGTTGGGACTGAAAGAAAGTTTTGCATCGTAAATCATCATAGACAATTCCTTCCTGGCCTGAATTT
This sequence comes from Chitinophagaceae bacterium, assembly GCA_043737055.1. Classification (GTDB taxonomy): domain Bacteria; phylum Bacteroidota; class Bacteroidia; order Chitinophagales; family Chitinophagaceae; genus Ferruginibacter. The sequence goes on from JAYTBG010000164.1 coordinate 2,559, forward strand.
CCCGGGCCTGCATAGCCAATAGCTCAATTTGTTTGCGTATCTGATTCAATTGCATGTTGGTTTGCTCCTCCATGGCAGAGAGTGCAGTATGTTTTATCATCCCTTCCTCCGTAGGTTTTATAACCACTCCGCCAACCGACGAGGAATAAGGCAATACGCTCAATTGTTTGTGATAAATTTCGGTATTAGTGTAAGCAGACTTATCAGCATTCAAACCTTGCTGGGTTATTTTCAAGTGTCCGTTCGGTAGTATATGATGCTTTACTTGTAATACAGTGTCAGCTTCCCTGTAAAATTGAATTTCAAACTCATGACTTCCTTTTATCGCTAGTTGTGATTTGTCTGCTAGCGCTGTATCGATAAACGGGTGCACATTGCCATCGGCCACAATATTATATTGAGTGGTAAAAGCATTATTCTCGGTGGTCACCCAGTTCTGGCTTATAGACAGTTCTTTGTTGGCTTTCGATTCTATTTTATAAAAACAGCTTTTTGGTCGTTCGCCTGTTTCATAAATTCCTTTTTCTGGAAACAATTGCCAGCTTCCCAAAAAATTATAAACTTGTGTCATGTGATGTATAACAAATCCCTTGGGTAAAGGTTTATCCCGTCAAAAACCTATTTACCATTGATCATTTTTTTTTAACCATATTGTAATAAAATGCTGGTCAATGATACTTATTATTGCATAATATTATAAAAAAATTTAAAAAAAAGTTATGAAAAAGTTTTTTGTACATACCCTACTGGCTGTGGCTTTTTTGAGCACTAGTTTTACCGGCACCAGCCAAACAGCCGATGAAATCATCGATAAGTATATTACCGCAATCGGCGGTAAAGAAAACTGGAAAAAAATAAATTCTTTAAGAATGGAAGGCCAGGTAGAAGTGCAGGGCTTAGAAATTCCCTTTACCATGCAAGCGGTAAACGGCAAAGGTGTAAGAACTGATGGCGAATTTCAGGGTAATGCTTTTATAGATATTACTACCCCTACAAAAGGATGGAGTCAGAACCCAATGGCAGGTAAAGCTACACTTCAACCAATTAGCGAAGATGAGCTAAAACAAAAGGTTGATGAGTTGGATATTCAGGGTCCATTTATAGATTACAAAGAAAAAGGCAACACTGTTGAATTTTTAGGTAAAGATGAAGAAGACGGCAATGAGTATTACAAGATTAAGTTGACCACAAAAAACAACAATGAAACAACTTACTTTTTTGATACTAAAACATACCTTGTTTACAAGCAGGAAACCATTTCTAAGCAACAAGGGCAGGATATGAAAGTGGTTGTAAAAAGCCTCGATTATCAACCCGTTGACGGAGGTATTAAAATGCCTTTCAAAATGGACCAGGGTATGATGATTCTAGCTACCAAAAAGTACATTGTTAATAGCACTATTGACGAGAAGATATTTTCTGATAAATAATTATCACGCAAACATCTTACCCATGGCCGCATTGCCGCAGCCTGGGTAAGGTGTTTTTTTTTGCTTTTTTGCTTCGTTGTTTTTGATCCTTGCACTGCCCTCTCTGTCTTTATTACGGCCTTCTACCTTTTGTTTCCCAACAAGTAGAAGGTATTTACTTAAAAAAACTACACTGTTTATGCTTAAAAAAAACATGCTGCTGCTTGCTACATTTGTTTGCTCGCTAGCCGGCCATGCCCAAACTGATTTAAACTCCTCTTATTTTCAAACATTGGCCGGTCGTGCACTAGGGCCATCAACCATGAGTGGTCGCATTACAGCTATCGAAGGCGTAATGGCAAGCGAACAGCTTAATTTATATGTGGGTACCGCCGGTGGAGGTATCTGGAAAAGTCAAAATGGTGGCCTCTCTTTTTCACCCATTTTTGATAAGTATTGCCAAAGCATTGGAGCCCTGGCGATTGAGAAAAATAATGCTAAAGTGGTTTATGCAGGCACTGGTGAGAGTAACATGCGCAACACAGTGTCCATTGGTGATGGCCTTTATAAATCGACGGACGGTGGTGGAAACTGGTTAAAAATCGGGCTGGATAGCACCGAACACATCAGCAAAATATTAATGGATCCGAGCGATTCTAAAACAATATTTGTTGCCGCCCCCGGACCTCTATGGAGCAGTAGCCCGCACCGGGGTTTATATAAATCCACAGATGCCGGCAAGACCTGGAAAAAAATATTGTTCGTAAATAATGAAACGGGCTGTGCCGATGTTACCATACATCCTACCAATCCTAAAGTTATGCTTGCGAGCTTCTGGCAGTTCAGAAGAAAACCCTTTGCGTTTTCATCCGGCGGGCCGGGTAGTGCACTCTATAAAAGCATAGATGGAGGAGATACATGGAATAAAATAACCCAAGGGTTGCCCACCGGTGACCTTGGGAGAATGGTGATTACAGTTAATCCGTCAAAGCCAACCGATGTGTTGGCAATTGTAGAGGCGGCAGTACCGGGTCTTTATTTATCTAAAGATGAGGGTAGCAGTTGGGAAAAACTTGCTGCAACTGAAAACATTACTGCAAGACCATTTTACTTCAGCTCACTGGTGTTCGATCCCAACGATCCAAAAAAAGTTTATCGCCCTGCCTACGATTTTTCCTATTCTAAAGATGGCGGCTTTTCGTGGACAAACACCGTGATAGGTGGCGTAGTTCCGCATGCAGATCATCATGCACTCTGGATTAATCCTCAAAATACAGACATGATGTACCTGGGTACTGACGGTGGGGTTTATCTCAGCCTGAATAAAGGAGTGTCATGGCAGTTTTTGAACAACCTGCCGGTAGGGCAATTTTATCACGTTGCAGCAGATAATGAACCTGTATACAATGTGTATGGCGGCCTGCAGGATAACGGTAGCTGGATGGCGGGTAATTCCTCCGCTGGAGGTGTAAGTAGCGCCGATTGGTTGTTCCTGAATGGCGGCGATGGTTTCTGGGTGCAGCCCAGCCCTGTCAATGCTAAAATCGTTTTTGCAGAATCTCAGGGTGGCAATGCCAACCGCATAGACTTAAGTAACGGGTTATCTACCTCCATAAAGCCTCAGAAAGTGGGTACAGAAGAAGAGCATCGGTTTAACTGGAGCACCCCAATTGTTACGGGGTCGTCTGCAAAAAAGCAAGCTAACGGCAAACCATTGTACAATCTTTACATAGCCAACCAATACCTCTACCGGTCTAACGATGATGGCAGAAACTGGGCCCGGATTTCACCCGATCTTACTACAAATGACAAAAGCAAACAGAATTCCGAGAAAAGCGGCGGTATTACCGGTGATAATACCAGTGCAGAAAACCACTGCACCATTTATACCCTTACTCAACACCCAACAAACGAAAATATTATATGGGTAGGTACCGATGACGGAAACCTGCAGGTAACCACAGATGCCGGCAAAACCTGGAATAATAAAGCGCCGGCGGTATGGAAAACGGGCATTCCCGAACATGCCTGGATAACCAGTATTGAGATTTCCCGGCTTGACCCAAAAAGAATGTATGCCAGTTTTGATAACCACATGTACGGAGACCATGCCGCATACTTTGCCATGAGCACAGATGCAGGCAATACCTGGAAAAGATTGTCTTCTCCAGAGTTTACAGGATTTGCACATGTAATTAGAGAAGACACTAAAAATCCAAACCTGCTTTTTGCGGGTACTGAAATGGGCCTTTTTATTTCTCTAAATGCCGGGCAAAACTGGATGAGAAGTAAATACCAAAACATGCCATGGTATAACCTTGTAAGAGATATACAGGTGCACCCAACTACAGGCGACTTATTGATTGCATCACATGGCCGTGGCATATACGTTGCTGACGATCTACAAACCCTGCGGGAATTGGTAAAAGCAGATGCAAACTCAGATGTGCTATTTTTCCCAACTGCTGCCTTTAAATATGATTTTGCTCCGCAAGGCCCCACCACCGGAGAAAACATCGCAGGGTGGACGGAAGCAAGCAAAGTAATGGCACCTGCATTTAATTATTACCTGAAGCAGAAGAGCAATGATGTGGTAAAGCTAGAAGTGTATGATGCCAGCAATAAGAAGATGAAAGACATCAATGGCAGTAACAACAAGGGCCTGAACAAGGTGTATTGGCCCTTGAACAGCAATCCTCCGAAGGTAGCATTGGGTGGGTTTGTGGCTGGGTCCAGTGTTTTTTATTCTGGCCTCCTTGGTCCCAAAGTGCCGGTGGGGAAGTATAAGGTTATTTTAAAGGCAAATGGTAAAAGCTACGAACAGTTTATAGACATCGTTGCCAATGATACCAAAGGATTTTCAGCAAAGAACATGGAAAAGCTTAACCAGCAAACGATGCGCATGCACAGTTTACATGAGAAGCTGGCGGTATTGGTAGATTCTATGGACAACACGATTGCCGGACTCAAAAAAATCTCAAACCGTAGCGCTTCTCAGCAAAAAAAGCACGATGCCTTGGATAGCATTCGGCATGAGATTTTAGAGCTTAAAAGGCAGACTGTTTTCTTTGATGAGTTTAAATACCGGCGCAGACTAAGTGATCTATACATGGAACTGGCTTTTGCTCTGGAACCACTTTCTGCAACAAAAGAAGGATCACTTGGCTTGATGGAAAAGGAATTTGAAAAGATTAAAATGGACGTATATACGATTTTCAAACAATAAGTAAATGTCCCTCAATACCTGCACAGCTTATGAGAAATCATAAGCTGTTTTTGTTCGTACAAAGTCCAGTTATGAGGTATTCCTCATCTAAATTAATCGTATTTCGATTGCAAAAAGTAACACAAACTGGTTGAAATGTTGTGATTTCTACAGCTAATTGCCTAATACATGACGACTATGGATAGTACGATGATGTTTCATTAGAAAATATTCAATGTGTTAAGTAATAGTTACTAGAGGGTTTTTACCGAATTACCCCTTACGGTAAACCACATCGAAATGTAGTAAAAATACTACGCAAAAATTAGGTAGATCTAAAGATTGCTTATATGTTTGCTCCGAAATTAGAAATGACGATACCTCCGTTATCCTGATTTTCGACCAATAACTCCAAGTCTCCTTAAATGCGTTATCAGTTTTTGCCTGAAACCCAAAAACGATCTCAGCAGGATTACCAATGTAAATTAGTAAACCTCTAAACACAAGAAAATGAAACAAAACTCTACATTTGTAGGTCGGGCTCTGCTTGCCTCAATCTTACTTTCTCTTACAATTTTTACAGCAAGTTCGCAGTGCATTGCACCATCCATGGTTTGGAAAAATTCTGTATTAATAGCCGATACGGCAGGAACAGTAGGCGCAACCTACCTTTTTCCCGAAGTTACTCCAGGCGTTCACGCTCATGTAACCGTTACAGGAATTGCTGGTGGCGCTTCGCTTACCAATATTGACGACGTTACTTATGGGTATGAAAATGCGTGGCAGCCGGTGGTGAAAACACCCACTGTTCAAGGTGTGAGTGAGTCTTACGTTAGCTTTTCTATAAAATTTTATAATAACACTGGGAGTGATGACGATGATGATGAGAATAATCCACATGTAGGGTGTGGTGGGAAACACCAGTACAATTGTGCACAACTGTCCTTTATAGATGTAGATGGGGATGGTCAGCACGTGAAAGAATTCGTAGCTGCAAGAGGCTACGAAAGCTATACTGTTGCAAATATCAGCATACTTACGCTTACCGAAACTGGGACGGGAACAAGCAGGATGATGAAGGCAGTTGGAACATATGCAAACTACATTGGGTTAGACACTTCAGCATGGATAACCAATATTAACTACATGTATAGGGATATACAAGAAATTAGTGAAGTTCGAGTTGGAAGCATTACTGATGCAAGCTTCGTAGTACAAGACCGCTTTAGTTGCGGTTACTTTCAGCAAATTTCTATGCCAGATGTAATTATTCTTCCGGTTACCTACACTTCATTTACAGGCAAACTGGTCGATAAAACTGTCTTGCTCGATTGGAAAACAGAAAATGAAATTAACTCTGCTTACTATGAAGTAGAACGTTCTTTCAACTCGTCTACTTTTAAAACCGCAGGTGTGGTTTTAGATGGTTTTGCTGGCGCAAATGGGTCAACCTCTTATATGTTTAAAGATAAGTCTACAGAGCTTCAAGGTAAAACCTACGTATACTACAGATTAAAACAAATAGATAAGGACGGCAAGTATAACTACAGCACAGTAGTGGCTATCAACCTTAAATCTGCAGCCTCTGACGTTGTAAAAATGACCGTGTCGCCAAATCCATTTGTAGAAAAGTTGAATGTGCAGTTTACTGCCGTTGCAAACGGTAAGGCTGAAATCAGATTGCTGAACGTAAACGGTCAAACCGTGATCTCTACCAAAGCTAATATTGCTTCAGGTGCCAACAACCTACAAGTAAATGGCCTGGGCAAATTGAATACTGGTGTTTATATCTTCCAGTTTTTGAAAGACGGCGTGGTAATCGATAATCAGAAAATTATCAAAAACTAAGTTTTAGCATACTGAATACTAATACCAAGGGAGCAGGTTAATTTACCTGCTCCCTTGGTATTACCATCAATCTTAGGAAATGAAATATTTGATAATTGCACACGCACTAAGGCATGGGTGATTGTAAAGCTTTTTGAAGAACAGTAGAAAGCAACGAGGCAGATAACTGATGCCAGATTCTTTTAGTGACTATTGAGAGTTAGGTTTGGGGGGATCTAGCTGCAGAAAATAATCGATAATAGTCAAAAACCTCCACTAAAAAGAATTATTATTTAGATTGATCGTTTACGATTTTAGAATTCTAACAGGTCTATTCTATATTCAGTGGCAAGCTTATTGATTGATAGCCTATGGTGCTGGCTATTTTAAGTTATTATTATATATGAAAGTTGCCCACATCATAATTTTTCATGAAGATCCCGCGGGGGTAGAACGTTTACTCAAGGCGATGTTTCATCCTGATTTTGATTTTTATCTACACCTCGACAAGAAAGTGGATATGGGTCCCTATTCGTATTTGGCAGAATTACCTAATGTCACTTTCATTAAAAATAGAAAATTGGTCAATTGGGGTGGGTTTAGCCAAGTAGAAGCATCCCTAAATTCAATTACCGAGATAGTAGCTAGCGGCAAGGAGTATGAGTTTATCAATCTTCTTAGTGGACAAGATTATCCAATTAAGCCTGCAAGTTATATACATGAATTTTTATCCCGGAAAAGAGGCCTAAGCTTCATGATGTCAGAATCTGCGCCATCTGATTGGTGGAACCATGCAACGAGCCGTTTTAGCCGTTATCATTTGGTAGATTACCAATTTAAAGGAAAGTTTAGGTTGGGTAAATTAATTTCTAATATTTTACCGGAAAGGAAATTTCCTCTGCAGGTCGACTTATTTGGTGGCCCTCACAGTGCTTACTGGACTATGAATATTATCGCAGCCAGGTATATTATCAAAAAAATAAACAAGCATGATAAGCATTGGCAGTTTTACCAGCATACCTGGGGATCTGATGAGTTTTTAATGAATACTATTCTTATGAATTCCCCATTGAAGCATACTATAGTTAATGAAAACTTTCACCTTATGGATCGATCCATGGGAGGCGCCAGGCCGAAAGTACTCACGGTACATGATTTTGAAATGCTTCAAAGTTCTAAAAAATTCTTTGCAAGAAAACTTGACAGTGCCCGGGATCACAAAATTCTGAATATGATAGATGAGCTGCTGTTATTTCAAGCACCGCAACAAAACCAGCCACAAAAACGTACATTGTTAGAAAGTTAATTTTCAAAATAAGCTTCTTGCAAAAAAAATCAGCATGGCAGTGGAAGATAAAGGCTCATAGTGGCTGGTTCCAATGGAACCTCCATGAGTTGTGGAATTATAAAGACTTACTACGTCGTTTTGTGCGAAGGGATTTGATTGCCAGCTATCAACAAACCTTACTTGGTCCATTTTGGATTTTTTTGCAACCCCTTTTAACCACACTCGTTTATTGGTTGATCTTTAGCGTGGTAGCCAGAGTATCAACAGACGGCATTCCGGCCATTCTTTTCTATTTACCAGGCATTATTGCCTGGAGTTATTTTTCAGACTGCCTCAATGCAGTGATGTACACTTTTGTAAACAACACCTCCATTTTTGCAAAAATTTATTTCCCAAGGCTAGTTGTACCCATAAGCAGTACAGTAACCCACACAGTACGAATGTTGGTGCAACTATTACTTTTTGTTTTTATGTATATTTATTTTTGTATCACCGGTCCTGTTCCTGCCCCAGGTCTCTCGCTTTTGTTACTTCCATTTTTGCTGCTGATTACTGCATCATTTAGCCTTGGTATAGGGTTAACCATGAGTGTGATTACAGCAAGGTTCAGAGATTTGGATTACGCCCTGCAATATATTTTGCGGCTTTTTATGTTTGCAACACCAATAGTCTATCCTGCCTCACTAGTGCCGGAAAAGTTCAGGAATTTATACTGGCTTAATCCCCTTACCCCCATTGTAGAAACCTTTCGGTCTATTTTTTTTAATCATACCCCTATTCAGTGGACTTACCTGGGCATAAGCGCTTGCACAAGTATTGTGCTGGGATGTTTTGGAATTACTCTTTTCAAAAAATGGGAAGCGAACATAACTGACATCATCTAAAATATTGAAGACGTTGATATGGAGAATTCCATCATAGAAGTAGAAAATATCAGTAAATATTATCGGCTGGGTAAATCTAGCTCCGGACGCTTGCGGGAAGATATCAGTACATGGTGGAAAGGGAATAAAAATGCTGAACGCCCCAACGGCGATCACGGTACTGGCATTTGGGCGCTGAAAAATGTAAACTTCAATGTGCAGGAAGGTGAAGTGTTAGGGATCATAGGAAACAACGGTGCGGGCAAATCAACCTTATTAAAGATCATATCCCGCATTACATCACCTACAGCGGGAACCATCATGGGCAATGGGCGCATTGCCAGCCTGCTTGAAGTAGGTACTGGCTTTCACCAGGAGCTTTCTGGCAGAGAAAATATTTACCTGAATGGAAGTATACTGGGGATGAGAAAAAAAGAAATAGATCAACGATTTGATGAAATCGTTGATTTTTCCGGACTGGAAAAATTTATTGATACGCCGGTAAAAAGATACTCAAGTGGCATGTACACGAGGCTCGCATTTGCTGTGGCAGCACATATGGAACCGGAAATACTTATTGTGGACGAAGTGCTGGCTGTGGGCGATGCATCTTTTCAGCAAAAATGCCTGGGTAAAATGAAAGAGGTTTCCAGGCAACAAGGAAGAACTATTTTATTTGTAAGCCACAACATGGCGGCTATTCAAAATCTTTGTAACAGGGCGATGTTGTTACACGGTGGTGAAATTTCTGATATTGGGAAGCCCGATGAAGTAGTAGGCAATTATCTAAAAAAAGAAAAGGCAATGGATTTTGAACAGTGCTTCGGGTCCCTGGAAATTGCTCCGGGAAATATGGCCATACGCATAAAAAAAGTAATGATCAAACCTCTCCTGTTACTAGCACAGCAGGTAATGGATATTCGTACCCCGCTTAAGATATTGTTCGAATTCTGGCATCTCGACGAAACACCAGGATCACTCATTGTTGGCGTTCATTTATTCAGCATCACTGGAGAATTTATTTTTGATGTATGTTCGGAAGCAGTGATGAATACCAATGGGCTGCTGGAGGGAGAATGTGTAATTCCCGGGCACTTTTTAAATAACGGAGCTTATTATATTTCTTTGGTATTTGTAAAAAACACCACACAGCGTCTATATTACCACGAAGCGTGCCTGCAATTTGATGTAGAAGATTACCGAAAAGACACTGCCTGGTTTGGTAAATGGCATGGTGTGGTACGTCCCGCTTTTCCTGTCATTTTAAGAGCAAAATAAATGCAAGCTGCCACTTCATACCACGTGCTGCATTGGCAGTTCAAAGATTTAGATGATCTTGTTTCCCCTGATTCGGATAGTTATATTTTAATTTGGCAAGACCAGATTCCACTCGGGCACATCTGGTGGCATAAGCAACCTGAGCAGCCTTTAAAGAGGAGGATTGCAGATGCCATTGCACCCGCAGTCAATTTTTATCTTAATAGAAATAACCAAAAAAATACAGCTTCAGGGAGCTCGCTTGCTGATGTAAGTTCCAAAGAACTTTCCCGTTGGATAAACCCTTCTTTACATGCAGTGCCAGATACTTTCAGTACTTCGATTGTGATCTGCACCCGGAATCGGCCGCAGCATCTGCAAAAATGTTTGGCTTCCTTAATCAAAATTATTACTCCAGATGCAGAGATACTGGTGGTAGATAATGACCCCGCAGATCAACAAACTAAAGACGTGGTGGCGGCATTTACCGGGGTGCGGTATATTTTGGAGAAGAGAAAAGGCCTGGATATTGCCCGTAATACCGGCGCACGGTTTGCACAAAATAACATCATCGCTTATGTAGATGATGATGTGATCATACCTGAAAACTGGCTTAAAAATCTTTCGGCATGTTTTAGCGATCCGCTCACCATGGCCGTCACCGGGCTGGTGCTTCCCGTCAGTCTTTCCACGGAAGCACAGGTAATTTTTGAAAGGGATTGGGGCTTCAACAAAGGTTATTTACCTAAAACATTTGACCGCCATTATTTCAAAGAGCACACTGGCACAGGTGCGCCGGTTTGGGACATTGGAGCCGGGGCCAACATGGCTTTTAGGAGAGAAGCATTTTTATATGCAGGCTGGTTTGATGAGCGTCTGGATGTAGGGGCAGCCGGATGCAGCGGCGATTCTGAAATGTGGTTTCGTGTGCTCGCCGAAGGCTGGAATTGCTCTTACTTTCCCCAACTTTATGTGTATCATCAGCATCGTTCATCTATGGAGGCTTTGAAAGAACAACTGTTTCATTACATGAAAGGACATGTATGTGCCTTGCTGGTGCAGCATGAAAAATATCCATTTACCGGCAACTTTAAAAGACTCCATTCGCATATGCCAAAATATTATGCAAAGCGCATGGCTAAAGCTATCTTGAAAAGAGATAAAAAAAGATTTCCATTTTTATTGACTGAAATAAGAGGCTGCCTTGCCGGCAACAACTTTTATTATAAAAACAAATATCACTTGCAAACTTCTATCAATTGTTTACCCGCTTCGTTATTTAAATACCGGGATGCAGGTCCTTCCTGCCTTGTTTCGGTGGTTATTCCCTGCTATAACTACGGCAGGTTTTTAGCCGAAGCCATCCAAAGTGTATGGAATCAGACACATCAAAACTGTGAAGTAATTGTGATAGATGATGGTTCAGACGATAGTACCAAACAAGTGTGTGACTCTTTTGCCAAAGTAAAATATATTAGGGCCGAAAGGGTGGGCCTACCTGCAGCAAGAAATATCGGAGTGCAACAAGCCACAGGCGATTACGTTGTATTTTTAGACGCTGATGATTTTTTATACCGGTATAGCCTGGAAATTAACTTGTATTTTTTCAATTATTATAAAGATGTTGTAATGGTATCCGGTGGGCATCAGCAGGTAGATCAGGATGGGAAAAGTTTACCAACAACTGCTAACCAGGTATATTTAAACAACAATTATACTTCGCTTTTGCAGGGAAACTATATTGCCATGGAGGCTGCTGTAATGTATCGTAGAAATCTGTTTCCATATTATAGTTTTGATACCAGCCTCCAAACCTGTGAAGACTATGATTTGAACCTAAGGATAGCTCGTGACTTACCAATATACGGTCACCAGAAAGTACTCGCAGCATATAGGCAGCACGGCACCAATATGTCTGCCGACAAAGACAAAATGCTCAGGAATGCGTTGGCAGTACTGGAAAAACATAATACTCGTTTACTCAATGCAGCAGAGCAAGAGGCGTACGCATTGGGAATAAAAAACTGGACTGAATTTTATACTTCCGGCAAAGGAACTTAGTACGATGAGCAATCGAATTCCGGCATCACCGCCCGTGATTGCCCCTTTATTGAATAATGAAAACAGGCCAACATGGTCTGTAATGATTCCTGTATACAATTGTGCTAAATTCCTGGAACAAACTTTAAAAAGTGTTCTCCTTCAGGATATGGGAGTAGAGCGGATGCAGATAGAGGTTGTTGATGATGCCAGCACGGACGAGGATATAGCAGCAATGGTGCTGGCTATTGGAAAGGGGAGAATTAGTTATTTTCGTCAGCCGGAAAATAGAGGAAGTTTGCGAAATTTTGAAACGTGTATCAACAGTGCAAAGGGAAATTACATACACATACTACATGGCGATGATTTTGTAGAGGCAGGTTTTTACAAAAAGATAGAACAGCTCTTTATAAACTTTCCGCAGGCAGCATCAGCGTGTACCGGCTATAAGGAAATTGATGTAAACGGGAAATTCATTAGTAACAGCCGCCTCCAAATTCCCGGAGACATCGTCCTAAGAAACTGGTTAAGTATTATCGCCAAGGAACAGTTGTTGCAACCACCCGCTGTAGTGGTTAAGCGATCTGTTTATGAACAGGTGGGAAGTTTCTACGCCGTTACTTATGGCGAAGACTGGGAGATGTGGGTGCGAATTGCAAGCCGCTTTCCTGTTGTGCATACACCTGAAAGACTTGCATATTACAGAAATCACACAGACAATATTTCAACCTCTTCGTTACTTACCGGGCAGCACATCAAAGATATTGATACCGTGATCAGGATTATTGGCCACTATCTGCCGGAGTTTGACCGAAAAAAAATTATGAATGATTGCAGGAGAAATTGGTCCCATTATTTTGCCCGTACCTCCGATAAAACATATGGTATGTACCGGAAACCGAAACTGGCCCTGCGGCAGTCTTTCAAAGCATTTCGGTTGCATCCAAATAAAACAACACTCTATTATTTTATAAAAACATGGATAAAAGTAATTCTTAAACTTGAGCCTCGGGTAGGCAAAGTGAGGCCAATTTATAAAAGTTAACCCCCGTACGGTATAGAGTAGGTTTCTCCTTGTCAGAAAAATCCCCTTGCGCCTTCTGCCCCTCTTCATGCATTTCAAAATAGGAGCGGGCTCTTAAAAAAGTTACGCCGCAGAGCACCCGGGGGAAATTTTATTCAGCGTAAATATACCTCTCTGCGCCCTCTGCCTCTCTTCGGGCATAAATAACATCTGCCTTTAAAAAAATTTCTCTGTACCCTCTGCCTTTCTGCGGGGAGTAATGGTTATTCCCCTTTATACACAACTCCATCCTTCATCACAAAACTAACTTTGCTCATTACTTTGATATCTGCAATAGGGTCACCATCAACCGCAATAATATCTGCCAGTTTATCTTTTGCAATCACACCGATTTGGTTGTTGCCCAAGAGGTCCGCTGCATAAAAGGTGGCACTGCGGATAGCTTCCATGGCTGGCATGCCTACCTCGGTCATGTAAACAAACTCCATCCAGTTTTTGCCATGCTGGTACACACCGGCATCGGTGCCAAAAGCTATTTTCACACCCGCTTTGTATGCTCTTGCAAAGGTGTTTTGTATTTGCGCTCCCGTTGCCAGGGCTTTGGGTGTTACGATGTCGGTGTAGTATCCGGGTATCTTCGCACTGTCGGTTACAGATTTGCCGGCTGTGATGGTAGGCACATAATAAGTACCATATTGTTTCATCAAAGCCATCCCCTCATCATCCATAAAAGTGCCATGCTCTATAGAATTTACTCCACCACGAATAGCCCTTTTAATACCCTCGGCACCATGTGCGTGAGCAGCTACTTTAAAACCATAATCTTTTGCTGCACTGGTAATGGCTTTTATTTCTTCCTCGGTAAACTGCGGGTTGGCACCATCTTTAGCCTGGCTAAGTACGCCACCGGTAGCGGTTATTTTAATGAGATCTGCTCCATTCTTATATCGTTGTCTTACGGCAGCATAAGCTTCTTCTTTGCTATTGATCACACCTTCTGCAGGGCCCGGGTTACCCATCAATACCCGGCTGTAGCCATTGGTAGGGTCCGCATGGCCGCCAGTAGTAGCGATGGATTTTTCTGCTGTATAAATTCTCGGCCCTGTTACCAGGTTTTTTTGAATGGCATTGCGTAAAGAAACATTCACACCGCTACCGCCCAGGTCTCTCACCGTGGTAAAACCGGTCATGAGTGTGATCCGTGCATATGCAAGAGAAGTGAAAGCAACGTCTGTAGGGTTTAAGATGAAGCGATCTGCAGTATTGCCTTTTTTTGTTTCCGTTTCCATGTGCACATGCATATCAATCAACCCCGGCATAACAGTTTTGGTTTTAAGATCTACTATTTTATCCTTACCCGATGCTGTAGTGAACCCTTCTTTTACTTCAATTATTTTGTTGCCTTCAATAATGATAGAATAATTGGTAAGTACTTTACTGTTGGCCACATCGATCAGTTTGCCACAGTGCAAAATTGTTCTTTGCGCAGTAGCGCTGATGATTGACAGAAGCAGGACAAATGACAGGGATAATTTTCTCATAATTTAAGGTTGATTAGTTTGTAATATAAAACAAAACAACAGCTTATGCTGTTTGCCTCCACAGGAAAACTATGTGAGTGGTATGGTTTACACACTCATTAATAATTACATTTGAAATTTACATGGCTGCCATAATTTAAAAAATTGAGACCACGGTGTTCATACTACATTGGGCTATTTGTTTTGATGAGCTATCTACCTGATGCAACTTGTGCGCAACAATTAAGCGGCGTATGGAGCGGAAAAATTAGCCGCAGTGCAGCTCTATATTCCGGCGTAGAAAACCTGGAGATACAATTATTTCAGTCAGGTAAAAGACTCTGGGGCCATTCGTTTTGCTCTAAGGATACCAGCCGTTTTGTATTGTTCCGGGTAGAGGGTAAGCGAAATAAAAAGGAAGGATTGATAGCTTTAAATGAGAATGGAACACCTTCTTTTCAATTACCCAAGGGTTACTTTCCCTGTCAAAAAACTTTTAATCTTACCTACTCAAAAATTGGAAAAACAGAATATTTAACCGGCAAGTGGGGAGGGATTGGTGTGGGTTTGGATACCAGTTGTTTTCCAAACGAAGAGTTACTGGTTGTGTTGCAAAAACTTAGAAAGCCTGATTACCCGCTGGACGCCTTTGTGAAGAAAAAACTAATCGACTACTTTGTAAATCGTAAGAATGAAAAAACCGATATAGCCATTGTTGATACGCTACCGTTGATGGCTTCAGTTCCGTTACAACCATCAGCCGATATTGATAGCATTCCCAAGGAACGGAGGTTAGATATTCAGCGCATTCTTCAACTTACAGACAGTGTTGTTCGTGTATCTCTGTATGATAATGCTATTATTGATGATGATACGGTATCCGTTTTTGTAAACAAAAAGCCCTTGCTTATCAAAAGCAGGGTGAGTGCTACAAGAATAGGTTTTGATGTAAAACTGACAGACCCCACCCAGCCAATCGAAATACTCATGCAAGCGGAAAACCTTGGAAGTATTCCGCCGAACACGGCGTTGATGATAATTGAGTGCGGTAAAAGAAGATATGAAGTAAGGCTTACTTCAAGCTACGAAAAGCATGCAGTGATTGTGATTACTTATGACCCTGAAGCCAGGTAGTATCCTGTGCTAGAGTGGTAGCTTATCAAATGCGTCCTGCAACAATTCGTAATTTTCCACGTCGAAACATACGAATATCACTTTCTCTACACTGCTGCAGCTATGCAAAAATTGCCCTACAGTTCTAAGAGAAATTAAGGCAGCTTTTTCTTTCGGAAAGCCATAAATGCCGGTACTTATATTGGGGAAGGCAATGCTGCTGCAATTATTTTCCACTGCAAGTTTTAAAGAATTGGTATAACAGTCTGCGAGCAACGCTTCTTCATTTTTGTTGCCGCCATTCCAAACTGGCCCCACTGTATGAATAACAAAGTTTGCCGGTAATTTCCCAGCGGAAGTTATCACAGCCTGTCCCGTTTTACACCCACCTTGTTTTGCTATAATTCTGCGACAATCTTCTAAAATAGCTGGGCCTCCCGCCCGGTGGATAGCCCCGTCTACTCCACCTCCACCTAATAAAGAAGTATTAGCTGCATTTACAATAGCCGAAACTGTTATCTTGGTAATATCTCCTTTGGTTATTTCAATTTTCTCTTTCATTACACCGGTTCCTTTACTCCTGTTAAAAAGGCACCCTATCGGTGCCTTTTTAAATTTTTTTATCAATCTATCAGGTGTGTGAGCAAACCATCTCTTAGTTTCGGCTCAAACCAGGTACTTTTTGGCGGCATTACTTCGCCACTGTCTGCTACAGCAAATAACTGTTCGATGCTTACCGGAAATACGCTGAAAGCCACCGCCATTTCGCCACTGTCTACTCTCTTTTCCAATTCGGCCAGGCCACGTATGCCGCCCACAAAATCTATCCGATCGTCTGTCCGTTGATCTATAATACCAAGGATAGGATCCAGTATATTTCTTTGAAGAATACTAATATCGAGCACCTCAATCGGGTCTGCATCATTAAAACTTCCCGGCGCTGCGTACAGCTTGTACCATTGCGCTCCGGTATACATGCCAAAATAATGAGGCGCCTCAGGACGGTAAGCCTCTGTTTGAGGTTCTATGCTAAAATGTGCTCCAAATTGCTGAATGAAGTCATCCGGACTTAAGCCATTTAGGTCACGAACAACCCTGTTATAGTCCATAATGGCCAGTTGATTGGCGGGGAACAAAGTGGTTAAAAAATAGCCGGCATTTTCGGTGGCATTCGTGCCCAATGCTCCCCTTACTTTGGCAGCCGATGCGGCCCGGTGGTGACCGTCAGCAATGTATGTAGCCGGTACCATGGTTTTAAATAAATGGGTCAATGAAGCTATCGTTTCATCGTCACTTACTATCCAAATACTGTGTTGTATTCCGTCATCTGCCAAAAAATCATACTGCGGGTTTTTGTCCTGCATCCATGCGTTTATAACGGCATCAATGGCATCTACATTTCTATAAGCCAGAAATACATTACCGGTTTGGGCGCCAGAAGTTTTAATGTGATTGATGCGGTCTTCTTCTTTTTCTGGCCGGGTGAACTCATGTTTTTTGATAAGGCCGTTTTCGTAATCGTCTACGGAGCTTCCGCACACAAGGCCTGCCTGGCTGCGGCCATTCATCGTAAGCCGGTAAATATAATAGCAGGGTTTATTCTCTCTGAACAAAATATTACGGCTAATGAAAGCGGTAAGGTTCTCCTTTGCTTTTTCGTATACCTGCGCTGAGTGAATATCTACGCCTTCCTGCAGGCCTATTTCGGCTTTTGTAATATGGAGAAAAGACTGGGAATTTCCCTGGGCTTCCACCTTTGCTTCTTTACTGCTTAAAACATCGTACGGACGGCTTGCCACTAACTTGGCCAATTGTGCCTCGGGCCTTAGTGCTTTAAACGGAGTTATAGTAACCATGTGTAAGTCTGATTGATAAAATAAATATAGGGCTGCAAAAATAAGATTTTTATGAGGGTCTTTTCTTTAAAGTTATAGGGAACTGTGTGCCTACTTGTTAACTGCCAAACCGACCTTGCAAGGCCACTTAAGCAGCGGGAAAATCATACATGGCATTTACCAATACTTGCACGCTGCTAAGCGGCATGGCGTTATAAATAGATGCACGGAAACCACCTGTTGTGCGGTGACCTTTGATGCCTACAATGCCCTTGCTTTTTGCATAGTCTAAAAATGCAGCTTCCAGGGTGGGGTCATTCATTACAAAGCATACATTCATTTTACTACGATCTTCTTTAGCAGCACTGCCGGTAAAGAGGGGACTGTCGTCTATAGCCTTATAAAGCAAGTCTGCTTTTTCCTGGTTTAGCTTTTCAACAGCAGCTATACCACCAATGCTTTTTAACCAACGAAGTGTAAGCATACAAACATACACAGCAAACACTGGCGGAGTATTAAGCATGCTGCCTTCAGCTATATGATTTCGGTAATCCATCATGGTGGGGATAGGGCGTTTTATTTTACCCAATAAATTTCTGTTTACCACAACGAGGTTTACCCCTGCCGGGCCCATATTTTTTTGAGCACCGGCATATATAAGGTCGAAAGAATTGAAATCTAGTACCCTGCTAAAAATATCTGAACTCATGTCTGCTACCAGGCAGTTGCTGGTTTTAGGAATGGTTTGCCACTGCGTTCCATAGATGGTATTGTTGGTGGTAATGTGCAGGTATTTAGCATCGTTTGGTACGGCGAAATCCTTAGGTATATAGTTATAATTTTTTTCTTTAGAGGAGCATACAACATCCACCTTACCAAAAAGCTTTGCTTCTTTGATGGCTTTATGGCCCCAGATGTCGGTATCAGTATAGGCTGCACAATCCTTTGCATCCAGCAGGTTCATGGGTACCTGCATAAACTGTGTACTGGCACCGCCGTGCAAAAACAAAACCTCATGCAGATCGTCAAGATTCATGAGCTCTTTTACCAAACTCCTGGCCTCTTCCATCACTCCTGTAAAGGCAGCGGTGCGATGGCCCAGTTCTAGAATGGACAACCCAGAACCATTGTAATTTAATACGGCACTACTTGCCTGCTCAAAAACTATTTTGGGTAAAATAGATGGGCCGGCATTAAAATTATGTACAGCCACCTTTTCGATGGGTTGATGAGCACTCATATAAAAAAAATTGAGGGGCAAATGTAATGAATAAAGAAAGGACTACGGGATGATGCTGCCGTTTGCGGATTCAAGCTACCTATAAAAAAAGTTCTCTGTTACTTATTCTTCCCTGCCGATCATTTTCCCAGCGTTGTTCCACCTGGCGTTTAGTTCTTCAAATTCTTTGATATCGCTTTCAGAAAATTTTTGGCGGGAGAGCGACTTAAGATCAGGCTGGCCGGCATTGATCCATGCCGTGTACCAAAAGGAGGCAATTGCAAATATGGACTGGCGCATGCGGCGCTCTACCATACCATCAAGTTTATTATTGAATGCCACTGTAAAGTCTGTAGAGTATTGGCGTATGACAATACCATTTCTTTCCTCGAAAGAAAATTTCTTATCAGGAGAAAATTGTTGAGTTAATTCTCTTTCAAAGCGAAGTACACTATCTGCTGCCAGTGCACTTTCCAGTACCCGTGCCCAAATAAATTCGCCAGGGTTTTTTATGTACTGGGCTTTGCCGATGAAAAAGTCCCATTGTTTTTCTGCCAGCAGCTCAGGCACCCGGCTTTCCCAAAAACCGTGAATTCCTTTTTGGTTAGTGAACTGCCCATTGTGATTGCTACTTGCGTGCAGGGGTACGTGGGCATCTGATATGTAGTGTCCTATTTCGGCACTGTTCTTTAATATGCGGCTAAAATTTTTATTCCTGAAAGCATCTGTAAGGCGTAGGAGCATTACCTGTACATGCCATGGAACAATGCCATGTTGCATAAGACTGTCTACCCCAAACTTTGCCACGGCTTCGTCCCACTTGCGGGGCAATTCAGGATAGGGGTAAGTGCCATATTTATCAATATCCAGATAATGCCGTGGCCCTTCCTCTTTTACTGCATACCTTCTTTTGTCGGGGTCTATGGCATGCTCAGAAATGAAACTAATGTTGGGTTTATAGAATACCATCATCTCTGGAGGCAACAGGAAACTGGCATAAAAATTAATTTTCTGATGTGCAAAAAAGCCCCAACAAAAAGATGGCAGGTAAACCATCAACAGCAGGCAAACCATCAAAGTAGCTTTTAGCCAGGAAGGAAAAAAACGATTCAAACTTTTCATTTTAGCCCAGTTGATTAATTAAATTACAATTTACGGTGGAAGAAGCGGAAAAATATCCGGCATGTGCCCCGGCTTTTTGTCACCCATTCCTTAAAGGTCAGGTTTTCAAGACGTGAGCGTGCTCCATCTCGGCAACTCCAGCTACGCCACCACTTACTGCAAATTTCATTGTTTGTGCACTGCTAATATTTTCTATGTTTCTCACCCGTTCTTTAGGAATAATGTATACGTTCCCCGCCACAGAATATGCCATCGGAATGTATACCGCCACATAGTTACTCAGGCCAAAGTCAGCCATATCATCGTTGGTAATAAACCCTACACGCCACACATCATTATCCTCCACATTGGCCAACACGTTGTGCGTAAATTTTTTTTTGTCGCCAGCAAAAGCTTCAAAAAAATCACGGGTGGTAGAATAGATATGTTTCAGCCCCGGCGTTTTTTGAAAAAACTTGTCCATAAAACTTACAATGCGGCTGGTAATAAAAAACGAACTAAAATACCCCAGTAATATGATTGCTGCTATAATTACCACAAAACCCAGCCCGTAGTTCTGCACCCGGGCCCTGCCCGTTTCATCTATATAAGTAAAAATGGGGATGAGCCCATCTATGCTAGACACTACGAAATATAAAGTATAAATGCTGATGCTTACCGGCGCCAATATGAGTGCTCCCTGTAAAAAGTACTGGAGTAACTTTTTGTATTGAAAAGGTTTTTCCATAACGCAGAAAATTTTTAGTGCATAAAGATAATCTTAAGCCCGCCAGACTGCTGATTTTTTGTGCCTGACCACATATGTTTAAATTAAGAAATCATTATAAATGACAAAATTGTATGATGGAAACTTTGGTAACGGAAAAAGTTTCCATAGTTTTGCACCTCAAATTATGATAGAAGTAGAAGCAAAAGAAAGAATAAAGCAGGCCGCCCACGACTTAGTGATGCGGTTTGGGCTCCGTGGTGTTAGTATGGATGATATTGCCGGTAAGGTGGGCATGAGTAAAAAAACCTTGTATCAATATTATAAGGACAAAGACGAGCTGGTAACTGTAGTGGTAGAGGGAGTTATTTCAGAAAACAAGTGCCTGTGTGAAGGGCATGGTCAAGCTGCGGAAAATGCTGTGCACGAAATATTTCTTGCGCTTGAAATGATGGTAGAGATGTTTCAGACTATGAACCCTGCTATTATTTATGAAATGCAGAAGTATTTCCCTGCAGCATATGAAAAATTTCACCAACACAAAACGAAGTTTTTGTTGAGTTACATACTTCAGAATCTTGAGAGGGGCATTAAGGAAGAGCTGTATAGGGAAGACATTAACACGCAGATACTCGCCAAGTTTAGGGTAGAGAGTATGTTCATTCCATTTAATCCCGACTTTCAACGCAGCCTAAAAAATTTCCACCTGCTGGAGCTTGAGGAACAAATAATATTAAACTTTCTTTTTGGCCTGGTTACCCTCAAGGGGCATAAGCTGGCCACCAGGTATATGGCTGCAAAAGCAAAACAAACAAAATAAGAAAACCCGAAATATTTGTAAGTGATGAAAATGATACAACGATTAAGTACCCCGATAATAAGCATGACTATAGCGGCCCTCGGCTTAATACAACTGCCTTTGCAAGCGCAGGAGGTAAACAGATTCACAGTGCAGC
>JAYTBG010000165.1:0-1806 GCA_043737055.1 Chitinophagaceae bacterium
CGAACCACGGCAAGACCGATCATTACGATCATCCTGCCTTCAGCAATGTCTTGTGCCGTCATGGTTTGCCCCAATCCTACACGTACAAAAAAGGCCTGGTCCGGCTTAGATCCCATGAGTGCACCGATACCCCATTTCAGTAGGAGGAAGTTTTCTGTCATGCCCCTTACCTTGATCCATGTATTAGCATCGTTGGGTTCAAATACAAGTGAGTTACATGCTTTTTTGACAGACTCTTCCACCATGTTGCAAAAACGCCGCACTGAAATGTAGCGCCAATCGTTGTCATTTCCTGCCAGGGTTCTTACACCCCACACCAATAATCCTTTGCCTTCAAACAAGCGGATAGCATTTACTGATTTACCTGTGGGGGTTGCGTTCATGTCTTCCTGGTCCATGCTATTAATGCGCACCATCGGTTCTATTACCCCGTTCAGACTAACATTTGCAGGCGCTTTCCAAACGCCTCTTGTATTATCTACCTGGCAATATATCGCAGCTACGGCACTACCGGGAGGTAATATGATATTGTTTTTCTGCAATGATTTTTTTATGGCTAAATAGAGTTTGCTGTTGTTGTGATAAATTGATTTAGACAGGTCAGCTGCATTATCCGGCAGCCTTAAAAAACTACCGGCTGCGAGCGAACCGCCTGTAACCGTCTGTGTTGCTTCGTTTATAAAAGGAGTGATAGCCGCACGCAGGTAAGGATAGTAGGCTGCACCATAGCTTAGAAATTTATCACCCACGCCCTTTCGAAAACGATCTGCTATACTTGCAAAACTGTCCGTTCCGGAAGCCGTGTATACATCTATCACGGTCACCCTATCTCTTAGTGCTGCGCATTGTTTTAATGCATCCCGGTACAACCGGTAAAACTGTACCTCATTCAATGACGGTGCATCGGGAAACAAAAGAATAGTGGGCTCATCTACTTTACGAACTGCATCAAGGCCGGCTTTCATTGGCGTATACCTTGAAACAGATGTTGCCCCGGCGGCTGCGTAATTTGCTACACAGGTAATATAACACCGGCCGCCGCCATTGGCAAAATACAATTGAATCGAATAATATAACCTGAATGCAGTTGACGGGACCACAACCTCTCCCAGAAGTGTATTGTCTGCATTGATGTTGATGGTTAAGGTAACCGGTTGCGGCATACCAAAAATTGCTTCATATTCTTGTAATGAGTCTATCCTTGTGGGTTTGTTGAGCAGTGAGGTTCCATTGTGAGTATCATTCTGGGTATAGCCGGTGAAAGCAGGGATGGCGGTTTCAACCTGCGTTACTAATAAGGGAAACCTGGAAACTTCTTCCGCATACATGCCCGGAGTTATGTAATCTGTTGCCATAAATAAAGTTTTTGAGTGAATGGTTTCTCCTTAATAATACGAGATCGAAATGCGGGTTATTATTCACAGGATGTCAGATGTTGCTCTTGGCTTACTTATTAGTTTGCAAGCTTTAAAATAGTAAAAAGAAAAATAATAATCTTAAAAGTATTTTTATGCCGGGGGTCAGGGATCTGTAACAGGCGTTACAAAGGTCTAGATGGAAAAGTGCCGCTGTTTGTTGATGTTGCTGCAGGATAATCATCTTTAAAAATTCACCGGTTGCTCAGGTAAATCGATAGCACATACATCATAAGCACCATAACAGATCTTCGTGTAATTTTTATACGGCGGCTTTGCCATTATTGTGCAGGACAAAAAAGGAGTATGCTGCTAAAAAGTGATTTACCTGGTTTGTTATTTTAAAGTATTATTTTTAAAAAACATTCACGAAAATTAACTGATATGAAAT
>JAYTBG010000166.1:0-1803 GCA_043737055.1 Chitinophagaceae bacterium
GTTACATAAGCAGAGATATCTGTATTCACCGGTTCCTTACTGAATTTATTGTAAGCCGTAAAAACATCTTTCCAATATTTAGTAGCATCCGTTTTGGCCAGGGACTGCTCAATCACAGGGCGCATTTTTTCAGTAAGCTGTGCGGTTGTTTGTTGTTTCAGATAATCGGTGGCTGCAAAATCACCCCCTCTCAAAATAGACAGCCCGTCCTTAACCGTCATGCCTTTGATAGCATCCCAAAAAATAGTTGAAATTCCTCCTGCTGCATCTTCTGCAGCACGATTCATAGAGAGGATCGCCTTGTCTACGAGTGAGCCCATTCCAAATTTGCGCAAGGTTGATTCTGCTTTCTTTGCCTCCGCCGGCATCAGTATTTTAATGGCAGCGTTCGCAAAAAAACCATCGGCTTTATTCAGAGTTTGAGCGCTGTTCTTTGTACCAACCGTTAGTGCTTCTTTCAGCCCGCGGATAATTTCATCGCTGGTCAAAGCAGACCCACCGCCATTTCCCAGCTTTTTGCTGATGCCTGCAAAGACATTATTGCTACTGTCTTTCTTTGCGGCCTTGTTTATTTTGCCTAGAATACCTTGCGCACTACCGATGGAACTAATGCCAATGCTAAACAGGAGGATATAGATTTTTTTCATTCGAATTTTTTGATTGGTAACCCTACAAATCTACTTGTAAACATGCTAAAGGCTGGTTAAATTGTTTTAGTATTGCGATAACGAAATTGCACACACCAGTAGTATCATCATTCCTAAAATTTAAAAATGAAAATTGCTGTTCTTGGCGCTGGTATGGTTGGTAGAACCATTGCCGCTGATCTTTCAAAAAAATTTACCGTTACTTCCTTCGACATTAATGAAGCGAATCTAGAGGCAGCAAAGGCTGCCTATGAAGTGGAGACACAGTTGGCAGATCTTTCAGACCTTGGGGGCTATGCATCGCTGTTAGCAGAGTTTGATTTAGTGGTGAGCGCAGTGCCTGGTTTTATGGGTTACCAAACATTGCAGAAACTCATCGAACTAAAAAAACAAGTGGTT
Source organism: Chitinophagaceae bacterium (assembly GCA_043737055.1). Taxonomy (GTDB): domain Bacteria; phylum Bacteroidota; class Bacteroidia; order Chitinophagales; family Chitinophagaceae; genus Ferruginibacter. The sequence continues at coordinate 1,047 of JAYTBG010000166.1, forward strand.
GATATTTCTTTCTTTCCGGAAGATGCTTTGCTGCTGACAGACCTTGCCCGGCAGCATGGAGTGACCGCCATCGTAGATTGTGGGGTAGCGCCTGGAATGAGCAACCTGATTTTAGGGCGGTATAATGAATCAATGCAGATTGACAGTTTTGAATGTATGGTAGGTGGCTTGCCCAAAGTACGCACCAAGCCTTTTGAATACAAAGCACCCTTTTCGCCGATTGATGTGATTGAGGAATATAGCAGGCCTGCCCGCTACCAGGAAAATGGCCACATCATTACCCGCCCTGCATTGAGTGATGCCGAGCTCTTAAATTTTGAAGGTATAGGTACGCTTGAGTCTTTCAATACGGATGGGTTAAGGAGTATTCTGTTTACTATGGGCCATATACCCAACATGAAAGAAAAAACGCTTCGTTACCCCGGCCATATTGCGCTCGTGCAAGCTTTGCAACTGGCTGGTTTTTTTTCAGAGGAAGAAATGGAGTGCAAAGGAGTTCGTCTGAAGCCAATTGATTTTACCTCCCGCATCTTGTTTAAACAATGGAAGTTGCAGCCCGGCGATCAAGAGTTTACCGTGATGAAGATTGTGATCAAAGGAACTACGAGCCATGGCCCGGAAACAGTTGAATACCTCTTATATGATGAGTACAGCAAGGAGACCCAGACCTCTTCTATGAGTAGAACAACGGCCTACACCTGCACGGCGGCTGTAAATTTATTGACAGATGGATTGTTTGCTGAAAAAGGCGTGTTCC
>JAYTBG010000167.1:0-1796 GCA_043737055.1 Chitinophagaceae bacterium
TGGAAATAACAACCGGTAATTTAAATTTCTATTGACTACCCTTAACTTTTTTTTAAGCAGTAAATGCAATTTGCTGTAAAGTTGATTTTAAAATAGTTACTTGATGTATTAAATATTGTGATTAAAGCCCAATCAAGGAACTGCATTTGAACGGAGCGTCGCCAATGAAGATCCACAAAGCTCCGACGCCGGTATCAAAAATATTCTGGTTTCAAATAATTGATTTCGCCAACCTACCTTTACCCGCAAACTAAAATAAGCTATATGAATTTTCTTGCCAGCCTGCAGGTGCAGGCAAAAAACAAAGGTGTAAGCACGGGTACCAAATGGATTACCAGCAAAGGCGCAACAATCGAAAGCTTTTCGCCCGTGGATGGGCAATTGATTGGTGCAGTTAAAAGCGCTGACAGAGGTAGTTATGATGCAGTAATTGCTACTGCAGAAGCGGCTTTTAAAGAATGGCGCCAATGGCCTGCTCCTAAACGTGGTGATATAGTACGGCAAATTGGCGAAGAATTAAGGGTTAACAAACAAGCCCTTGGTACCCTTGTAAGTTATGAGATGGGTAAAAGTTTGCAGGAAGGTTTGGGGGAAGTACAAGAAATGATTGACATCTGCGATTTTGCGGTTGGACTTAGCAGGCAGTTGCATGGCTTAACTATGCACAGCGAACGACCAGGCCACAGAATGTACGATCAATATCATCCGATGGGAATTGTGGGAATTATTTCTGCCTTTAATTTTCCTGTGGCTGTTTGGAGCTGGAATACTATGCTGGCATGGGTTTGCGGTAATGTATGTGTATGGAAACCCAGTGAAAAAACGCCTTTATGTGCCATTGCCTGCCAAAATATTACTGCAAAAGTTTTTAAAAAAAATAATGTGCCGGAAGGCGTAAATAATTTGGTAGCTGGCGACCGTGAAGTAGGCGAATGGATAAGTGCAGATACAAGAATCCCTTTGGTTTCTGCAACTGGCAGCACAAGAATGGGGAAAGCGCTGGCAACAGCCGTGGCAGGGCGGCTGGGTAGAAGTTTGCTGGAATTGGGTGGCAACAATGCCATCATCATTACCCAAAATGCTGACCTGGATATGGCTTTAATTGGCGCCGCTTTTGGTGCTGTAGGTACTGCAGGTCAACGTTGTACAAGTACCCGTCGCCTCATTATTCATGAAAAAGTGTATAACAAATTCAAAGAAAAACTAGTAAATGCTTACAGCCAGTTAAAGATTGGTAACCCGCTTAATGAGAAAAACCATGTAGGACCATTGATAGACACCGCAGCTGTAGAAATGTATTTAGCTGCTATAAAAAAAGGCGCTGATGAAGGTTGTAATTATATTGTACAAGGGGGCGTGCTAAAAGGCAAGGGGTACGAAAGTGGCTGTTATGTAAAACCTTGTATTGCAGAGGCTAATAATAAATATGAGATAGTGCAGCATGAAACATTTGCGCCAATTCTTTATTTAATGAAATACAAAACAATTGAAGAAGCCATTACTTTGCAAAACGGTGTTCCGCAGGGTTTATCAAGTGCCATAATGACGAACAGCCTGAGAGAGGCAGAAAAATTTCTGAGTTACGAAGGCAGCGACTGCGGTATTGCCAATGTAAATATTGGTACAAGTGGCGCAGAAATTGGTGGTGCTTTTGGGGGTGAAAAAGAAACCGGTGGCGGCAGAGAAAGCGGGAGCGACGCCTGGAAAGTATATATGCGCAGGCAAACCAACACCATTAACTATACAGATAAATTGCCGTTGGCACAGGGTATAAAGTTTGATTTGTAGTTTGTTGT
>JAYTBG010000168.1:0-1793 GCA_043737055.1 Chitinophagaceae bacterium
TACCTGCTTATTTTATACATCATCTTCCAATGTTTTAAAATAATACCCCAGGCTTTAAACAACGAGTAATTGTTGCCGGTAATGTGCTGGATGCCTGCGCCCGTTCCATTAAACTCAAGAATAAAAAAGTCTGTACCCGATTTTAAAGATTCAACGGAGGAGCATTTAATATCGTACCTGCCGTAATATAATTTGCCGGCATAGTGGCTCCAATCATCTAGCAGAGTTCTTAAACTTTCGTTTATTTCTTGGTCAATTCCTTCTACCATTCCCGCCTGGCTTCTATTACTAGTTACAGACAAAAAAAAAGTTTCATCTGAGGGAAGAACCTTTTGAAGTTGCGCAGCATTCCTGCTTAAAATATCCTCTTTTTTAAATCGAACATGACCATTTTTTTTGATCAGCGATTCAAGATTTGATGTTCCGTCGCCTACAACATAAGGTGGCTGCTTTTTGAGCAAGCCAGATACTGTTCCTTTTTTATCTGCAGGCATCCTATAATAAAATGCGGATACCTCTAAAGGATAATTTACCAGTGTCTGAACAATATATTCCGACGGCATAGCCTCGTGGTATAATTTTAACTGACCTGCATCATTTATTTTTCTTACCATAAAACCCATCATGCCTACATTGGGCTTCGCTATAAAGGGATAGCTGTAACCAGCGGCGGCAACTCGTTCTTCTAGTTGAGAAAAAGGTATACCTGCATCTATGTATATACTTCTGGGATAAGAACCGGAAGGAAGTTGTTCATACATTTCTCTTTTGCCTTCTCCTTCAAAACCTCCAAACGTAAGAGAAGGGTTGGTTGCGGTAAAAAACCAGGGCGTGCCGGATCGCAAGCAGTACCAAAGCCAGACAGGGGAAAGAGGTATGTATTTTACGTGGTGATGCCAGGATTCCCAGTGTGTAATTCTATAAATTATATCCTTCAATTTCATCGGGCTACAAAATTAAGGAGGATTTGCCGTGGTTCTGCGGATATTTGCAGGCGAAAATATATGGCCCCATTGCTAACATTCATTCTTTAAATACTTGCTGTGAAAAATTTATATTGGTTATGTATAGCGATTACTATACTGGGTTGTGACAACAACGCAAAAGAAGCACCAAAAGAGGAGTTTACGGAAACAGCCATCCCGGAAAGCGTAATGATTGAGGCAACAGGGAGTAACCCAGCCTCTGTATTGTTAGTGTGGAAGAGTTCACCAGATTTTACAAAGGAATATAACAATCAATTCAAATCCGAAATCTTACATGTAGACAGTTTGATAAAAGGCTTGAATGAAATGAATGAAAAAATTTTGCTGCAAAAAGTGAAGATTAGTGGAGATACAATTTATACTGAAATAAAAGATAGCAGGTACCTCGGTAATGAAATGGGAAGCACGGGCGCCGAAATTTATATTGCAGATCTAGTGCTGAATCTTACAGAAGTGCCAGGCATAAAATACGTGCAGCTTCAACTTACAGAAGGCAGCCACGTGCAGCCCGGGACCTGGAGCAAAAAAGATTTTGCGAAATACAAACCTACCAAATAACGATATGATATCTTATAACCCTAAAGAATGGTTCAGCTTCATTTTTAGATTTCACAAAGCAGATACTTTTCGCAAACTCGGGCCCCTCATTATAGCCATCTGCCTCTACAGCGGTGCCATCGCATGGTTAGAGCTGGAGTATTGGCAACTTAGCAAAGAGAACAACGTTAAAAATATACCCATGATGCACAGCCTGCTTGGGTTTGCTATTTCAATGTTGCTGGTTTTTAGAACTAATACAGCCTATGA
>JAYTBG010000169.1:0-1786 GCA_043737055.1 Chitinophagaceae bacterium
TTTAATTCAATAGCAGACTTGTGTATGATACTGGAGTAAATTAATAATTTTAACCAGTGGTTAATACACTACTCTTTCGGACAAATTCTGTTTATTCCACTACCCTAACAATTAAAGACACCACTTATACCATACGAAAGTGATTTTTTTTTCAGCAGTCTGAAGTATTTAATTATTTCCCGACTAATACCTGTATTTACACACTAAATAAAGCTGAAGATATAGTGAATTATTTAAAAGCGTATGTGCCTACATTATAATCAACTTAATTTGATGGCAGGCAGGTTGCAAAGACTGCAAGGCACTGTTTATAGAAACAACTTCATTTTTTAAAAGCTGTGTTTCTTGACGAGATGCTGAAATGAACGCCCGGTCTTTTTTTACTGCATCTTCAGGCACCCTGGCCGCTTTAGTCTTTGACAATGGTGTATGCTACCACAGTTGAATCATCCTGCTTGTCTGTATGGTAACATGATGATAAAGCGAGGTGGCGTTTTTTTTGCAGGTTGCTGCCAAAACATTTTTTCTACCAGCGGCTTGCCGTGTTCATTAGAACCAGACTGCAACACGATAATACCCTTGATTTTTTGCAATTATTCAGCTAACCGAGCCTGAAACTGGGTGTTATCCAGGTTCACCCTTAATGAACCCCATAGCTGAATGCCGAAAATTCCGGCTCGTATTTAGGACTTAACTATTGGGCTATAGATTGTTGAAATAGCCTGTCTAAAACCGTAGGGATTCCTAACATTCTCATCCCGCCCTGTTGCTTAGGTATTTCGACTTTCCGAACGGGGGCAGGTCGATAAATGCCTTCCAAAATACTTTGTTTCAGCAATGTCCAATTCGCTTCGAGGTACTCCCGAAGTCCATCAGTTTGCATGCCGTCGATGCCGCCGGCAATATGATTGCTTATTACATACTTCATAGACATAAGTTGAGTAGGTTCACAACGTTTTGAACGTTGCCAAGTGTTTGACATTCCTGATATACAAATAAAAATAACAGAATACCAAAGCAAAAAACAAAATGTTGCCCTGATTGAGCTTGCGAAAACTTAGGCCGTTGTTCGTCATAAGCCACTCTTCTCAATAAATACTCACACCTATTTAAAAAACCTTCCAACAAAATGTAGCTCATGGTAAATGAAAAAGGAGGCTTACCAAGCTCTCCTCTTTCATTTACCAAAACCTATTTATTAATTACAGATTGATTTTCTTCTGCGCACATTTACAATCTGAATTTTGGGGCCGTGGTTCGAATACTGCACGAACCATTCTTCGCAATAAATAATTTTACAATCTTTACCATTATTGTTTAATCAGTTTGCCTGTTTTAACCTCCCCATTAATAATCATCTTAACCGTATAAATTCCCTTAGCGAGGTGGTGTATAGCGATGGGTGTTTTTCCGGTTATTTGTTTAACGAGTAATAATCTTCCCTGCTGGTCAAAAATAGAAACCGCTACAGGTTTATCAGACTGTGATGGCTCAATTACAAGCAAACCATTATTCGGATTGGGGTACATTACAAATCGAACAACTGCATCAATTGAACCTTCTACCACTTCTACATTGCTGTAGGTGAAATTGCCATCTTTATCAACCATTTTCAACCGGTAGTAATTGTAACCTTTTTGTGGTGCTTCATCAAGAGTATTGTAGTTTCCATTACCACCACTTGCTATCTCTTTAATTTTATCAAACCTGTTTCCATCGCTGCTTCTTTCAATATCAAAATGCGATACGTTTATTTCATTTTCGGTTTTCCATTTTAAACGTGCCT
>JAYTBG010000170.1:0-10817 GCA_043737055.1 Chitinophagaceae bacterium
TCATTAGTAGAACGGAATAGATTTTATGAAATATCAAGAGGATCAGTGGTGGAGATTGATGCAGCTTTTGAAACGGTGATAGACTTACAATATTTAAAAGAAGAAGATTTTGTGGACGCAGCTAAGTCACTAAACAGCTCATTTGCGTTGCTTACAAAATTGATAAAGGGGAAATAGGTCTGAAAGGGAAAGGTCAAAGGTGAGGGTATGTCAAAGGATGTAGTTTTTTACGTATTAACTCCCAAGCAGTAATGTATCAAAAAGCGTTACAAAGATTTCACCTTTCTCTTTTCACCTGTCACGGCACTCGGCCATTAAATTATAACACATCAACTGAAAGAAAAAAAGTGCCACAAAGGTTTCACCTTTCACTTTTCACCTTTCACAAAAAATAAAAACGAATGATAGTCCTAAAAAGAGATGGTAAAAAAGAAAGTGTAAAGTTCGATAAAATTACTGCCCGTATAGAGAAATTATGTTATAGCCTTGACAGGCGTTTTGTAAACGCAGTAGATGTTGCTAAAAAAGTAATTGAAGGTTTGTACGATGGCGTTCCTACCACGGAGCTAGATAATCTTGCTGCCGAAACAGCCGCATCACTTACCGTAAAGCACCCGGACTATGCTTTGCTGGCAAGCCGCATTGCCGTGAGCAACCTGCACAAAAATACCATCAAGAGTTTTTCTAAAACAATGGAACTGCTCTACAACTGCACCGATGCAAAGACGGGTAAATATTTACCATTGCTTGCCGACGATGTGTGGGGAATAATCAAAGACAACGCCGAGCTGCTGGACTCCACCATCATATACGACAGGGACTATGGTTTTGACTATTTTGGTTTTAAAACCCTGGAGAAGTCATACTTGCTTAAACTGGATGGTAAAGTAGCTGAGCGTCCGCAGCACATGTATATGCGTGTTGCCATTGGCATCCACAAAAATAATATCGAGGAGATTATCAAAACCTATCACCTCATGAGCGAGCGTTGGTTTACCCATGCTACTCCCACCCTTTTTAATGCCGGTTCACCAAAACCTCAAATGAGTTCCTGCTTTTTGTTGACCATGAAGGATGACAGCATTGAAGGTATCTACGACACATTGAAACAAACTGCCAAGATCTCCCAAAGTGCCGGTGGCATTGGTTTAGCCATTCATAATATTCGGGCAACGGGTAGTTACATTGGTGGCACCAATGGCACCAGTAATGGCATTATCCCCATGCTAAAAGTTTTTAACGACACAGCCCGCTATGTAGACCAGGGTGGTGGCAAACGCAAAGGTGCCTTCGCAATTTACCTTGAGCCATGGCATGCGGATGTGTTTGAATTTTTAGACCTACGCAAAAATCATGGCAAAGAAGAAATGCGTGCAAGAGATTTATTTTATGCACTTTGGATATGCGACCTGTTTATGAAACGGGTTGAGGAAGACGGTCAGTGGAGCTTGTTTTGCCCCAACGAAGCTCCCGGCTTGCAAGATTGCTACGGCGATGAATTTGAAAAATTGTACACCCGCTACGAACTCGAGGGCAAGGCGAGAAAAACCATTAAGGCACAGGATTTATGGTTTGCCATTTTAGACGGACAAATTGAAACGGGCAACCCTTACATGCTGTATAAAGATGCTGCCAATAGCAAGAGTAACCAGCAAAATTTGGGAACCATCAAAAGTTCCAACCTGTGCACCGAGATTATTGAGTATACCTCGCCAGACGAAATAGCGGTGTGCAACCTCGCCTCTTTGGCATTGCCTCGTTTTGTGATCAACAATAAATTCGATCATGACAAATTATATGAAGTAACCTACCAGGCAGCGCTTAACCTGAACAAGATCATAGACAATAATTATTACCCGGTAGAAGAAGCCCGCAACAGCAACATGCGCCACCGCCCTATTGGCCTCGGTGTGCAGGGTCTTGCAGATGCATTCATTTTATTGCGTTTGCCATTTGAAAGCGATGAAGCCAAGCAGCTGAACAAAGAGATTTTCGAGACTATTTATTTTGCAGCCATGACGGCCAGCAAAGATCTGGCAATCAAAGAAGGCCCTTACGAAACATTTGCCGGCTCCCCGGTGAGCAAAGGTATTTTTCAGTTTGACATGTGGAATGTAGAACCCACCCTTCGCTGGGATTGGTATACACTGAAAGCAGCAGTTATAAAACATGGCGTGCGCAACTCGTTGCTCGTAGCGCCCATGCCTACTGCATCTACGTCGCAAATATTGGGCAACAACGAATGTTTTGAACCTTACACTTCCAACATTTATGTGCGCCGTGTATTGAGTGGTGAATTTGTTGTGGTGAACAAGCATCTTTTAAAAGACCTGGTAGAACTCAACCTGTGGAACGATGAGATGAAAACAAAAATCATTTCGTACAACGGTTCGGTGCAGAAGATTGAGGGCATCCCAGACGCCATCAAAGAAATATACAAAACCGTGTGGGAAATTAAACAGCGCTCTCTCATAGACATGGCTGCCGACCGTGGTGCTTACATTTGCCAGAGCCAGTCATTGAATTTATTTGTAGATGCACCCACCAACAATAAACTTACCTCTATGCATTTTTACGCATGGCGCAAAGGACTCAAGACGGGTATGTATTATCTGCGTAGCAAAGCGGCCTCACAGGCCGTGCAGTTCACCGTAGAAAAGCAAGGCGGTAAATCAACCGAACCTTTAATAGATTCACACAGCCTCACGGTAGTAGAAGGCAATACGCCCGCCATTGCAGAAGGCCAGGTGTGTACGATGGAGGAAGGTTGCATTAGTTGCAGCGGCTAAAACGGCTATCCCTTTTTATTGATACATCCTGCCGCCTGTTATAAAATAGCAGGCGGCTTTTTTGTGTGACTATTATTTTTGATACCGGCATTTATTTTTCATGGGATCATTCTTGTGTCACTCACTTGTACGGCATACCATTGTGGAAACTTTTATCGAAGCGGGAGGCTACAGATGAACAGTACGAAATGTATAAAGCCAGCCGAGTGGTATTCACATTCAGTGCAACATTTTTTAGTAAGTTGCGTAATACATAATACATGTGTAAATGGTAATGGTAGTATCCACCCGAACAGACCAACAATAATGACAAATCAAATGGAACAAATCAGGCACGTAATGAAGCAGATGATTAATGTTTCGGAAGACGAACTTAACGACTTCCTGAGCCAGGCCATTACCAAAACTTTCAAGCGACAAGAAATAATAAGCAGGCCTGATGCCATTCCGAACGAGATCTTTTTTATAAACAAAGGACTAATCAGGGTTTTAATAACCGATAACGAAGGAATTGAACACACGATATATTTTGCACTAGAGAACCAGTTTATTGCTGATTATTCAAACTTTATGCAAAAACAACCCTCACTATATACCCTGCAAGCAGTTGAAGAAACGGAAGTAATAATCTTACCACGTTCGGTAATTGAGTGGGGTTACAAAAACTTAAATGAGGGGCAAAAAATGGGACGACTAATTGCCGAGTTTTACTTTATTTACCAGGACGACCGCATAAAAAATATGTATAGCAGAACACCAAAGCAACGCTACGACAGCATTACAGATGTTTTCCCGAATATACATAACCGGGTGCCGCAACATATGATAGCTTCCTATTTGGGAGTAACACCAGTACATTTGAGCAGACTAAAAAAAGCTGTCCCGATTATTTCCGAAGAAAAACTGTAAACATTTGTTATCGTTTAGCAATTTCAGGTAGATGAGTTTTGCATTATAAAAATTAAATTGTAATGAAACAATTCATCACTACACTATTCACTTTTCAATTACTTTTTTTTGCAAATACCCTTACCGCTCAAAATGGTACTATTAAGGGACAAATAATAGATAAACAGTCTGAAACACCAATCGCAGGTGCTACAATTGCTTTAATTAATTTAGAAAAGCGTAGCGCTATTAGCGATAGCAGTGGGAATTTTACACTTAAAAATGTGCCACTGCGGCGTCAAACTTTAAATGTAAGCTTTGTTGGATATACCCCAGCTGCAGTGCCCGATATTGATGTCACGTCGGGCAAGGATGTGTTTCTTACAATTGCACTAATAGAAAGTTTAATAAAACTAGAAGAAATAGTTATAAAGGCTGAACCGAATAAAGCCAAAGCAATTAATACGATGGCTGCTGTATCCACAAGACAGTTTAGCCTTGAGGAGGTAAATCGTTATGCAGGTGGCAGAAGTGATGTTGCAAGGTTGGTTTCTAACTTCGCCGGTGTTAGTGCTGCTAATGATAGCAGAAACGATATTGTTGTTCGTGGAAATTCACCATCAGGAATGTTATGGCGTATAGAAGGTATTCCGGTACCGAGCCCTAATCACTTCTCTACTTTGGGTACTACCGGTAGCCCGGTATCTGCATTAAATCCTAATCTTTTAGCTAATTCCGATTTTTTAACCTCCGCCTTTCCTGCCGAATACGGAAATGCTTTAAGCGGTGTTTTTGATTTAACTTTTAGAAAAGGGAATAAAGAAGAATACGAATTTCAGGCAGGCGTTGGTGCATACCCGGGTGCAGAGTTTATGGCTGAAGGACCATTGGGCAAAAAGGGAGGTTCTTTTCTTGTGGCTGCCCGTTATGGTATTGCAGGTTACCTGGGTGGTGCAGGTACTGGTGCCGCTATACCTAACTATAATGATATTTCTTTTAATGTAGATTTTGGAAAATCTAAAATCGGAACGATCACAGTTTATGGTATTGGTGGGCTTTCCAATATTGAATTTTTGGGTAAAGATGCTAAAGAGAGTGATTTGTTTTCTGCTAAAGATGCCAATCAGGAACTACGTTCCAATTTTGGAGTGGTTGGCATCTCACACAAGATATTTATTAACCCAAAAACATTTATTAAAACAAATATTGCCACTACAGTAAGTATTAATAGTTACGATGAAGAAAGAATTTACAATCTGGGTACTCCCGGTGAACTTACAAAACAATTTACTGCGAGCAATAATTCTGAAAATAGAATTACAGTAAGTGCACTCATCAATTCCAAAATCAATAAAAGAGTAACAGTAAAGAGTGGGGTTCTAATTGAAAGTTTTTATATCGATTTTAGCTTAAATGATAGAGACAGGCAACCAGATGCCAATAGCGACGGCTACCCGGATTTTAATACTATTTATAAAACAGAAGGAAACTATTCAGTATTTCAACCTTACGGCCAGGCTCAATTTAGACTATCCAATAAACTCACTTTGAATGCAGGGCTACATACACAATTATTTTCTATTAATAAGCAGTTTGTAGCAGAGTCAAGAGCCTCATTAACCTACAACATAAATACGAGCAACAGCATAAACATAGGGTATGGTGTACATCATCAAAATATGCCGGCACCAATTCTTTTTCAAAATGAAAATGTTGGAGGCACATTAGTGCAAACAAATAGAAATTTAGATTTGGTAAGAAGCCAGCACTTTGTGCTTGGATACGATATAAAACTTGCTGATAAATGGAGAGCAAAAACAGAAGTGTATTATCAGGATATTGACAAGGCTGCGGTGCAAAATTACTCCAGCAGTTATTCATCACTTACCGAAGGGGCAGATTTTGGATATTCAACAGACAAAACCTCACTTGTTAACGCTGGCGCAGGTTTTAACCAGGGATTTGAATTGACCATTGAAAAGTTTTTTAGTAAAAATTATCATGCCTTACTAACAGGTTCCTTTTTTGAAAGCAAATATAAAGGCAGCGATGGTATTGAAAGAAACTCCCCCTTCAACAATCAATATGTAATTAATGCCTTAGGAGGAAAAGAGTTCAAGTTTGGTGAAAGCAAAAAAAATACATTTTCATTAGATGGAAAAGTAACTACTGCAGGAGGTAGATTTTACACACCGATAGATCTTGCGGCTTCACAAACAGCAGGTTTTGAAATAAAGCAAGATGATAAAGCATTTAGCCTGCAATACGATTCCTATTTTAGATTAGATGTAAGAATGGGTTTTAAATTTAACAACAAGAAAAAGAAACAAGCTCATTTGCTTTATTTAGAATTACAGAATGTTACTGATAACCAAAACATTTTTATCAATCGCTACAACCGAATAACCAATCAGGTTAATCAAATAGATCAAATTGGTTTTTTCCCTGACTTTGGTTATAAGTTTCAATTTTAAAAAAAAGGCAAGCTTTCCAAAAGAACCCCATTGGATTTTGGACAGATGCAAGATTGAGATTAAACCCGCCGGGTTTTAATGAAGCAAATCGTGGAATTCAACAAGGGAAAACTTTAACCGTTTCAATTATTTTATGATGATAGAGTTTTTACATAATCTTAAAGCAAGAAATGAAACGCTGTTTTATTTCGGCTTTATTTGTCTTGTAAGTTCCATTGTTTTTTTAGCACTTACTAAGTTCTCCAGCGTACAAGTGTACAATGTAAGTGCTTGGTACAAACCATTCAAATTTGCATTTTCAATATTTTTATTTGCTTGGACAATTGCTTGGTACTGCTATTATTTACCTTCCTTTAATATTAATTTTTTCAATTGGTCTGTCATCATTTTATTAGGTTTTGAGATAATTTACATTGCTTTTCAAGCCAATAAAGGGCAACTTTCTCATTTCAATTTAAGCACTCCGGTATATGTCGCTCTCTACGTTGCAATGGCATTAGCTGCAAGTTTGGTCACTATTTACACCGCTTATGTTGGACTACTATTTTTTAAATATGAATTTCCAACTTTACCCAATCACTATTTATGGGCAATACGTCTAGGAATTTTAATTTTTGTAGTGTTTTCATTTGAAGGGTTTGTGATGGGTTCAAAGCTTACGCATACTATTGGTGGCGAAAGTGGTGGCTCAGCAATTCCGTTACTTAATTGGAGCACAAAATTTGGCGACCCAAGAATTGCACATTTTATTGGAATGCACGCCTTGCAAGTGTTGCCATTACTTTCATACTATCTTTTTAAGAACACAAAAGCTACAATTGCTATAGCTGTTTTGTACGGACTACTTGCCACTTTTACATTGATGCAAGCGTTGCAAGGCAAGCCATTATTTAAATTTAATCACCAACAAAATGACATTATCAAATAAAGAAAGACAAAGACTGAATACCAGATATGGCGAATGGGCAATTGTAACAGGTGCTTCATCAGGCATTGGACTTGAATTAGCGACACAATTAGCCACAGCAGGTTTCAATCTTGTAATAAATTCAAGACACGTGGACAAATTACAGGATGTTGAAGAACAACTAAAAGTAAATTCAAATATCCAAATTAAAATAGTAGCTTCTGATGTTTCCAACAAAGAGGGTATAGATAAAATTATTCAAGCTACACAAAGCCTGAACGTTGGGCTTTTGGTTGTTTCAGCAGGTTACGGTACATCAGGAAATTTTATTGATAGTTCGTTACACAATGAAATAAATATGCTGAAAGTAAACTGTGAAGCTTTACTCTCTTTGACACATTATTACAGCCTACAGTTTGTGCAACAAAAACGGGGAGGAATTATCTTAATGAGTTCAATGGTTGCATTTCAAGGAACGCCATATGCTGCAAATTATGCAGCAACAAAAGCCTATGTGCAAACTTTGGCAGAAGCATTGGCAGAAGAATTGAAACCACACAACGTTGATGTTTTAGCAGCAGCGCCCGGGCCTGTTGAAAGCGGCTTTAGCCAAAGAGCCAATATGAAAATGTCTATGTCGCTGACGCCTCAACAAATCGGCGTTCAGATCTTGAAAGCATTAGGGCGTAAGACAACTGTTTTGCCAGGGCTATTAACTAAAATATTGGTTTACTCATTAAGGACAGTTCCAAGATGGGGTAAGGTGAAAATTATGGCAAAAGTTATGGGCGGTATGACAAAACATCAACGCAAATAGATGGACGAGAAAAACCTTTATCCCTCATAGGGGGTTAGTATGTCGCTGTTGGTGAAAGCCTCCCAAAAAATTAGGACAAGCCAGACAGCGGCGCCCAAAATCACTTCATCAATTCCCACGCCCCGGCAACATGCGTACACTCTCCTCAAGCGTAAGCTCCACCTCAGCATAATGCCCGGCGGGCACATTACAAATAGCCATTTCATCGAGCAGGTTCACATTGTCCCCAAAGCTGGACATTTTATCTGCTTTGATAATGTACATCAGGTCTTCGAGAGCTGTTCTTTTCTTTTTGTTCAGGATCAAAGACCTGATTGCAGTAAAATCAGTTTGTTGAAAAGGATTGGTTTCCTGGCCATCAAAAATTCCCTGGTAATAAAATATTTTGTTATCGGCGCCCAGTATAATCGTCATGGCCCCCGACTGCTTTACTGGCCGCAGTAAATCATCTTTTGTTTCAAGCAATGTCATAGCCGTGGGTTGACTCATAGAAGTGGTTAGCACAAAAAATGTGATCAACAGGAAACCAAGATCCACCATCGGCGTCAGGTCTACCTTGGTCGATTGCCGGTTGGGTACTTTCGTAAACCTGCCTTTGCGTTGTTGAGGTTGAGATGAAGTAATATCTGCCATAAGAGTGAGGTTTTATACACAAGAGATAACTAAACAAACCAATTCCATACGCCCGGGCAAAATTTCATTGTTGCCGGCAAACTTTCCCAAAGCAACAAATACAATAAGTTTGTGTAATGAAGTATCACTTTCGAAAAGCCACCCCCGCCGAACTCCCTGAAATATGGACAATTTTACAAAGAGCCATTCTACGCAGAAAAGAAGATGGCAGCAGCCAATGGCAGGATGGTTATCCAAATATGGACGTGGTTAAAAACGATATGAATGCCGGAGCGGCATTTGTTTTAAAGCAAGGTGAAACGGTTGTAGGATACACGGCCGTGTTCGTAAATAACGAACCAGAGTACGCAAACATAAAAGGGCAGTGGTTGTCTAATGAGGATTTTTTAGTGTTTCACAGAATTGCTATTTCACAAGAACACGTGGGGCAGGGGCTGGCAAAAAAGATTATGGAGTTTATTGAAGATCATGCCCGAAGCCTAGGTATCAGGAGCATTAAGGCAGATACCAACTTTGACAATATGGCCATGCTGCACATTTTTGCTAAGGGTGGCTATACCTTTTGTGGAGAGGTCTATTTTAGAGGAAGCGCAAGAAAAGCATTTGAAAAAGTCTTACCCTCTACGTAATAAGTATAACAACAGCAATCACATTGTATTGCTAGCATCTCCCTTTGCACCGGTAACCCCAAGTAAACACAAATAGCAGGTCTGAAAAAATTGGACGAATTATGGAATACCTCCAATGCACTACCCCTTGTCGCTCCCCGGCGAAGATTACAATCTTCAATCAACTTTCACATGAAGGAATAAATTCACCCCCTCCATTTCCTTACCTACAAAAACGTTTTCTTTTCTTGCGCCTGCATCAATCGCCATTTTGATCAATTCATCTTCTGATCGATGTTGCAAATACCAATCGCCAATTAACTCCATGTAGTTCCGGCTGGGGTTCTGGTTGCTAAAGTTTCCAATGATCACTTCACCCCCGGGTTTGGTCCACCCCATAAACTTGCGCAGCAATTTTATAAAGATGTTATCATCAAAATAGTCGAATAACCCTGCACTCCACACGATATCAAATTTTTCGGCAGGAGTAAACCTGAAAATGTTCTGGTGAATGAACTCTACCTGGGCCTCATTTTTCCTGTTCAGCTTTTTAGCGTAGCTAATAGCTGTGTTGTCTGCTTCAACACAAACTGTACTCAACTGCCCGGGTTTGATAATGTTGTATAGTTCTGCAATGTCTCTTGCAGGTCCACTGGCCACATTCAATAATCTTAATTGTTTATTTGACGAAAGACGATTGGTCATCGTTTGGATAAAATAATTTTTCCGGTTACGCACCGCCCTCGCAGCAGAATGGTTGTTCCAAAAAATATCCCATTTCTTAAAACGATGGTCCTTGGTAATTTGCTCCTGGTAAATTTTATCAATAATCATAAAGTCACCGGCATAGCCGTAGGGTTTAGTCTTAATGTGCCCATGCAGTGTGTTGGCCATACATTCGTCACCAAAGCCTTCCTGCAGCAGTTTCAAGTCGTGTTCGTTCATTTCGCCCGCTTTAAAACTGGCTGAGAGATGATCGAATATCTCATTTAATACATCATACTCTCTTGTTTCTGGTCCACCGTTTTGAATAATATTTTTTAAAAATGAAATGGACTGGCTGCGCTGGTTTGTTATCGTGCTCATTTTTTAAAATTTAGTTGAGTGAAATTTCTAAAGCACAAATATGAAAGGGATTTAGCCCTAATAAAAAAGACACTTAATGAATAGCGCCTTCGGCTTAACGAATGAGCATGGCATTGTTGATACAGTTAATTTCCTGTTACATCTTTATTTATTGCTGCGCCCATGGATCTCCATGTATAGAATAAAAAGAGTTCGTGCCGGATTAAAACAGCAGGCACGGAAAGATCCGGAACGGATGGCATCGCAAGACTGCCGGCCCCGCCACGCCCGTCAGCTTCAACAACCTTATTCGTTAACTCAAATTGGCTATTGCTTAAGCCGTGCTATTTTGGGGCCCGCTGTTATTTCATCTTTGAGCTATAAAATAAAAAAATATGAAACACAACATTCAATTAACGGTACTCGCCTTGTGTGGCATCCTCCTGTTTTCGGCTTGCAAAAAAGAAAAAGTCGCTGCTAACAGTAAGACCTTTAACCTGGCAAAGTTTACAGCAAATTTAAAGATGCAAATAGCTGCCTCTGGTGCTACTGCTCCCGAAGGTTACAGTTTTGTAATCACAAGGGACGGGCAGATAGCCGACAGCTTCTCTATGGGCAATGCAAGAAAAAGCACCG
>JAYTBG010000171.1:0-1784 GCA_043737055.1 Chitinophagaceae bacterium
ACAGCCATTAAGAATAAACTGGAAGGTATTATTGCAAAAGATGCGACAAGCCCATACAGGGTTGGAAAACGAAGCAGCGAATGGCTAAAAATAAAAATTACTCAACAAGAAGCAGCTATTATAATTGGCATTACAGAACCTAAAGGTGCCCGCAATAATTTTGGCGCATTAATGCTGGCTCAGTACCAGCACAATGAACTAAAATATGTGGGTAATTGCGGAACGGGATTTAATGAAGCAATGCTAAAGGAGTTGCATGTTCAATTTAAACCTTTCTTTACAACAGTATCCCCTCTAAAAGAAAAAGTAAAACTGATGGGAAAAGTTCAGTGGATAGAACCAAAATTGATTGCACAAATCAAGTTTACAGAAAAGACTGCTGAGGGAAGTTTCCGGCACCCGGTTTTTATAGGATTACGCATAGATAAAAATGCAGGGGATGTAAAAACAGTAAACAAAAAAAATGTTTCCAATACTAAAAAAAAGGTCATGGCAACAACAAAACCTGAAACTAAAACTTCAGCAACAAAGCCGGAGACCAAAACTATAACAACCAATGAAGATATCGATCTTAAAATAGGCAAAACTGTTTTGCATTTAACCAATCAGAATAAAATATATTTTCCGGATGATGGCATTACTAAAGGTGAAGTGGTTAATTATTACAGTGAAATAGCAGAGGTGATGTTGCCCTATTTAAAAGATCGTCCGCAGTCGATGAATCGTTTTCCCAATGGTATTGCTGCTCAAAGTTTTTATCAGAAAGATGTAGATGCTGATAAAATCCCAGCGTGGCTAAAAACTACAAAAGTCTATTCTGAATCCACTGACAAAAACATTGATTATTTATTGTGTAATGATAAAGCCAGTTTGTTGTACATGGCTAACCTTGGTTGCATAGAAATTAATCCCTGGAACTCAACTGTCCAACATCCGGACAGTCCGGACTGGCTGGTAATTGATATAGATCCATTTAAAAATGATTTTACAGAAGTGGTTAAAACGGCATTGATGGTAAGGAATGTTATGGATGAAATGGAAACTGAATGTTATTGTAAAACTTCGGGAGCTACGGGTCTTCATGTATACATTCCCATGGCAGCAAAATATGACTATGATGCTATTAAAATTTTTGCAGAACTAATTGCACACACAGTGAATGTGCGGTTGCCGCAAACGACAACCATTATCCGCACTATTCAAAAAAGAGAAGAAAAAATTTATATCGACTTTTTACAAAACAGGCCTGGCCAGACTTTGGCAGCACCCTATTCTGTAAGACCCAAACCCGGTGCCACTGTTAGCACACCTTTAGAATGGAAAGAAGTAAATGCGAAATTATCTCCATCACAGTTCACCATTAAAAACATGATGAAACGCCTGGATAAAAAAGGAGACCTATGGAAACCGGTATTGGGCAAAGGAGCGAATATTGATAAGATCCTGAAAAAAATACATGAGCAACCAGTGTCCTGATATTTACTCTTATACAACTTTAATTTTGCTGGTCCTTTTACGGGTAAGTGCTTCAGGTCTCTATAGTATATTTAATTAATAAGACGTTTTTTCTTCTTTATTTTTCCAGTTTATAAAAACTTTCATGGCATCTTCTCCTGCAATACTTTTAATAGGAATTTTACGTGCCTCCCTTTCAGCAGCCATTTCCTGGTAAATCATTGAATCGTCAAATCCGAAGGTTGCTGCATCTTCCTTGCTATTTGCATAATAAATAATCTTTGGCCTGGCCCAGTAAATTGCTCCCAGGCACATAGGGCAGGGCTCAC
>JAYTBG010000172.1:0-4578 GCA_043737055.1 Chitinophagaceae bacterium
CAACTCAACTTAATTTTTCCCCGTCCAATCCATCAGGATTTTATAAGCCTCCTCAATGGTTTTATCTGCTTTCACCTGCTGCAGGTACACATCATTGATCTCCTTACTTTCTGAGGCAGACACATTAATTCTATGTTGATCAAAACTGTTGTTCCTCACCCGGGTGGAAGTGCTGTTGCGGGTGTCATCTTCCTTGAGCATTCTAAACATATCGGTAGTTTTTTTATAATGGGCAACATATGCTGGCCATTGCAAAGGAATGATCCGACCATTGTCGTATTGTGTAACCCAACTGCTGAATGAATTGATTGCTTGAAAATATCCGTTGGAGGCTGTTCGTTGTGCACTTTGGCCAGCCAATTTTTGTAAAGGCAACTCGGGCAAAGATTGATATATACCTGTTTTACTGAGATCGGGCTGCAAGGCGCTTTGATTTGCTTTTTCCTTGAGCCGGTCGCTGCCATACATATCGGGCAGCATAATGTCTGGCACCACTCCCTTCCACTGCGTGGTACTTCCATTGACCCTGTAAAATTTGCTTTGGGTAACTTTTACAAACTCTTCGTAATTTTTATTGGCCAACGCAATGCTGGTATCCATTGGTAACACAACCTGTGCACTACCCTTGCCATAAGTAGTTCCGCCCACAATAATTGCCCGCTTATAATCCTGCAATACTGCACTCACAAATTCGCTGGCACTTGCGCTGGCGCCATTCACCAGCACCAGCAGCGGCCCGTCGTAAATGGTGCCACGGTTGGGATCTTTTAAAAAGTGAACCTTACCATCTTTTTCTTTTACAGAAGCCACCGGCCCAATGTCTATAAAAATTCCCGAGAGTTGCATGCCTTCCCACATGCTTCCGCCACCATTGTAGCGCAGGTCCAGTATCAAACCTGCAATGGTATCCTTTTTGAGCTTTACTATTTCTTTGCTCACATCGTTGGCGCAGCCATCGTACGTAATATCTTTTTCAGACTTGATCGTTTCTGCCTCCCGGCTATAAAAACCGGGCAGGTTAATGTATCCAATATTTTTACTGCCTTGCAACACATAACTTTTTACAATGCTTTCCTCATCGGTTATTTTTTCTTTGGGAAGTTTGATGGTTTTTATTTCCCCGGCTGCGGTGCGCACGGTAAGTTCTATGTCGGTGCGGCTATTTCCATTCAGCAGGTTATCCAGTTCCTCTCCGGATACTGCTGCAGCGTTCTTTTCAATCCCGTTCATTTTTACTTTAACCAACACATCCCCTGTGTGCAGCTTTCCATTTTTCCACGCACTACCGCCGGGTTGTAGAAATCCAATCGCCAGCTCACCTTTATCATTTTCTTCAAGCTCAAACCCGGCGCTGTATTCAGCGGCATTCATAGCAGTTTCAAAATCATCTTTCTCTGCCATGTTCATGTACGTGCTATGGGGGTCGTAGCACCATGCAATACTGTTCAGGTAAGCTTCCTGCATTTCCGCAGAAAAAATAGCCGGCGTTTTTAAAAGATTTTTGATGTAGCGTTCTTCCTTTTCTTTTATCTCAAGCCTCGCCGTTGCCTCCAGTTTTAAGAAGTCTGCGGGCAGATCATTGGTCAGGGGTTTTTCAGCCTCTGTCATTTCGTCTGCAAGATTTCTAAGCAATTGCCATTGTAAATATTGCAACCACCGCTGCGAAATTTCTGTATCATTGGCGGCATAGGTTGCGCAGGGCCATGCAATTTGGTCAGGCTTAGAAAAATCAAAAGGCTTTGCAAATAATTTTTGGAGAATGCTGTCTGTTTTTTGCAGTCGCAGCTGATAAATTGCTAATGATAGCTGAAAAAATTTCCATTCACCACCATTCATTTCCTCATCAATTTTTGTTTTGTAGGCTTCTAGTGTGCGAATGTCCTGGCTGGTAAAAAATAGTTTCTCTTCATCAAGCTGGGTGATCCATTTATCGAAGAGCATAGATGAACTGCTGTCGTTCCAGCGCAAGGGCTGGTAATGATTCTTTTCAAGAAAACGTTTTAGCAAAAGTACTTTTTGCCTAAAAGGATCTGGTTTGCCTTGCTGTGCGATTGCGGCCACAGCAACAAATAATAAGCATATAAGAAAGATATTTCTCATCGGGTGTAGCAGTTGGGTTTAACGTTCAACGGTTCAAAAGTTCAACGTTTAAGGGTTAATGTTTTAGGTTTAAGGATTTTCACCCGTAATGTTTTACCCGTCCGAACTGCGTTCAGCCGGGCGGGCTTTCAGCTTTCACCTTTGACGTGTAACCTTCCGCCTTTCACTTTTGACTTTTTACTTTTTACTTTCTTACAAATCCATCTCCCTCTCTATCCTCGCAATTTTTTCATCCAACATTTTTTCAGTGGCGTCAAAATCAGCAGCGGTGGCAAGGGGTGCGTTTACACTAAAATAAAATTTAATCTTAGGCTCGGTACCGCTGGGGCGTGCAGATATCTGCGTTCCATCGCCCAATACAAATTGCAGCACATTGCTTTTAGGCAGGTCGATAATAAAAGTAGTTCCATCTGCAAGGTTGGTGCCTTGCTGCAGTTCATAATCTAACAACTGATCTACGTTTACGCCATCAATTGTTTTAGGTGGGTTGTTGCGATAGGCTTCCATCATGGCTGCAATTTCTGCAGCACCATTCATTCCTTTTTTGGTAATGCTGGTAAGACTTTCTTTGTAAAAGCCATACTGCACATATAGGTCGAGCAGCTTATCAAACAAGCTGCGCCCTTTGTTTTTTTCGTAAGCCGCCATTTCACAAATAATGGCCACGGCACTCACGGCGTCTTTGTCTCTTATCTCATCACCCAGCATCAAACCAAAACTTTCCTCGCCTCCTATGATGTATTTCTCCTTGCCTTCTTTTTCTTTTATGAGCGCTGCTATCCATTTAAAACCGGTAAGCACATTGTAACAGGCCACCCCATTTTCTTTCGCAATAGCATCAATCATGTAGGTGGTTACGATTGTTTTAACCACCATGTCATTTGGCTGCGCAATGCCCTTGGCTTTGCGGGCTTCCATCATGTAGGTAAAAGCCAGCAGGGCTGTTTGGTTACCGTTTAGTAAAATCCATTCACCCTTATTATTTTTAACGCCAACGCCTACACGATCCGCATCGGGATCGGTACCCAGCAAAATATCAGCATCCATTGCCTTTGCCTGCTGCAGGCCGATGCTCATCGTCTCCCTTTCTTCCGGGTTCGGGTATATGACAGTTGGGAAATTGCCGTCCGGCTCGCTTTGTTCCTTCACGATGTGCACGTTAGTGAAACCAAACCGCTCCAATGCCTGCGGCACCAATTTAATTCCCGTACCGTGGATGGGTGTGTATACAATTTTAAGATCATGCTGCGCCTTACACACATCCGGGTACACACTCAGGCTCTGCACCATATCCAGGTACATGGTATCTACCTCTTTTCCTATCATGATGATGTTCTCTTCGCCTCCGCTCCATTTTACATCTTCTACAGTAGCAATTTTATCTACCTCCACAATCACATTGTTATCATGTGGCGGCACCATTTGCGCACCATCATCCCAGTACGCTTTGTAGCCATTGTATTCTTTAGGGTTGTGGCTTGCAGTGCACACCACCCCGCCCTGGCATTTAAAATGGCGAATCGCAAAACTCAGTTCAGGTGTAGGCCTAAGGCTCTCAAACAGGTAAACCTTAATACCATTAGCGGCAAAAACATTGGCCGTAATGCCGGCAAATTCGGCGCTGTTGTTCCTGCAATCGTGGGCTATGGCCACGCTTGCTTTATTGTCGAAACATTTATTCAAATAATTGGCATAACCCTGCGTGGCCATACCAATGGTATATCGGTTAATGCGATTGGTACCCACCCCCATGATGCCACGAAGCCCACCGGTACCAAATTCAAGGTTGCGGTAAAAAGCATCCGCCAGTTCATCGGGCTGCGATGTTTGCATATTTCGGATGGCTTCTTTCGTAGCGTCGTCATAGTTTCCGCTTAACCATTTGTCTACTTTTTCTTGAATTGCAGCATCCATAATTTTACGTGTTTAACATCTTCAAAAATATATTATTCG
This sequence comes from Chitinophagaceae bacterium, assembly GCA_043737055.1. GTDB lineage: Bacteria > Bacteroidota > Bacteroidia > Chitinophagales > Chitinophagaceae > Ferruginibacter. The sequence continues at coordinate 4,054 of JAYTBG010000172.1, forward strand.
TACCTGAACACAACTTACAGCTAATTTTGTTTTAATGAACCGGGCAGTATCTCATTTATCATCTTCAGTGGCGTCGCACTCTTGTACAGTAAAATCCCTGCTCGTCTTTTTTTTAGCAGTTTTTTTCACCGCAGCATCGTTTGCACAATCTCAGCCGGAAATTAATAAGGACAGCCTGGCAAGCATGCCTGCCATCGCCTTAGCAGATTCACCCGGGGGCAAAATTATTTCGCAAAATAGTAATGCAGCCGCCGAAATTGTAACGGTTAACAATCAAGACACGACACCTGCAGCCGAACCTTTAAGCAAAGAAACCATCAACCGTCGCATACGAATTGTGGCAACTACACATATCGTTGGCTACACCGTCGGCATGGTCGGCCTTTACCATGCATGGTACAAAGATTATCCGCAAAGCAGTTTTCACAGTTTCAACGATGCGAAAGAATGGCAACAAATGGACAAATTTGGGCACATGTACAGTGCCTATGCCATAAGCAAAGCCAGCATGGAATTTTGGCGCTG
>JAYTBG010000173.1:0-10797 GCA_043737055.1 Chitinophagaceae bacterium
CAATAACTGTTGCCTCTCTTCAAATATGGTACTCACCTTATCTGCGTGCATAGGCACAACATCATTAAAAAAGCGTATTGCTGGGCTGGATTGTTTGGAGCGAAATTCCTGTGTAGGGTTTGGGCTAAGGGCGTTAATAAGTATTAACTGAAATTGACGTAAAAAATTGTTTAAGGTTCTGAAATAATTTTTTTGTAAGCATTGGTTCCTTTAAAATAAGCTGGCAACCATTTACCAAGAAATATGCCATTGGTTGAGATTGTGAATATCTGTTTGGTTTAGGTACAATACAGCACAAAAAAAAAGCACTAAAAGTGCTTTTTCATTCGGGTGTTTATCAAATATTTTTCTTGGGCAGAAGTGCAAACGCCTTGGCGTCGTGTTCAAAGTGCCCTTTATGAGCACCGTCGCAAAAAGGTTTGTTTTGCGATAAGCCACAGCGGCAAATACCAATGACGTCCCGGCCGCCAAGGTCATATAAATTTCCTTCCTTATCTCTTAGTTCAAAGTCTCCTTCTATTTTTAAAGAGCCATTGCTGTTTACAGTAATTTTTGTTGTAGACATAAATTTTTTTCAAATCTAATTAATAATACCGGCTTGCAATGCTGCTAATAATTCGAAAAGTTCTCAGTTATCATTCAACGGAAAATATTTTGTAGCTGGCTCCATTCAAATGTACTTCCTCACCTGCAATGCGGCCACGCATTGCAACGCCCAGCGGAGATGTAGCTGATAGTGCATAAACACTAACTGATCCCACATTCAACTTACCAAGTGCTATGCTTATAAAAAAATAGCCTTTGTCTGTTTTTACAAGTGCACCATTTAAAATTTCTTTGGACACATGGCCCGGGTCAATCTTGTTCAGAGTTACTTGCTGCAGTTCCAGTTCCTTCAACTGTTTTCTTTTATTCTCCTGTTCAATTTGTAACATAGCCAGGGCTGTCTCATGTTTGTCGCCGGCGGTACTTTTCGTTTCGTTGGTAGCGCTCTGGTGGAGTTCTCTCAATACTTTTTGCAGAAGATCTATTTTTTCTTGCAAGCTCTGTTCACAAGCCTGGTAAATTTGTTCTTTTAGCTGCATTGGTAACAATTACATTTTTACGTTTTCCATGTATGCAATAATGGCAAGCCGAATATCTGATTGAAGATCGCTCTGCGAAGTTGCTAATGGATACACTTTAGATATCCGGCCATTTTCCTTTGTAAGAAAGCCGAGGTTTGCTTCGCCGCCGGTCAGTAAAAAATCTGTTAGGGCAACGCTGAAAATTGCTTCATTTTCTATGGCCAACTTTTTAAATGTCCACTGTTGGTTAATAGCATCATACATTACATCAGACGAGTAATGCAGGAACCCACCGATGCCCACATTCTTTCTGCCGGCTTCCAACACTTCTTTCAGCAAGCTTCCTTTCATGTCTACCTCTACAATGCCGCCACCAAAGGGCAGGGTGCGAATGATGTCGTACTGCGTAACGGGTGCCTGCAAAATATCATCCAGCCTGATAGATCCTGAATTGACAATGGCCACCTGCGCATTGGGAGCCGCAGCCTCCATGGCATTTATAATTAGCTTCGAAAAATTGGTTGTAGTGCTGCGAATTAGGCTTTCTCTTGCTTCTAAGGGTTCTCCTTTTTGCATTACAATCTTTTTTGCATCAAAGCCGAGTGAGGCATAATTTTTCTCTGCAATACTGCTCCATTTTTTAACCGTAACATCGGTAGTAGTGTCTATTGCTACCGAGGCGTCTATCATTTTTAGCCTTGCAGTAACTTTATTCCTACTGGTCTTTTTATGAATGCTAAGACCCACAATGTAGGCTGACCTTGCATTAGAGTGTGCCTTTGATATGATGACGTTGCCCACTTTTTGGTAACGCATGTTGTGCTCATGGCCACCGAGTATGGCCGCAAGGCCCGGTATCCTTTTTGCCAGCAAAACATCGTTTTCCATCAATTGATGTGTGATGGCAATCACAGCATCGCAGGAATCTTTTATTTGATTGTATAATTTTTCTGCGGTAGCAAGGGGGTCGGTGTAGCTCACGTAAGCTGCCTTATTAAAAGGAATGTTGATGCCGATCAGGCCAATTCTTGCTGTGGTGCCGTCTGCATCCATTACCCGCATGATGAGCGTTTCAGGAATAGGCACAGCGCCCTGCGGGGTAACTTTTACAAAGGCTGAAATACCTGTGGCTGTTTTGTGAAAGCTGTTAGACGAGAGCCACGCAAATTTCGATTCATTGATCCGGCTTTGCAACTCTGCTTCCGAAATATCAAATTCATGATTGCCAAACACTGCAAGGTCCATACCCGCAGCATCCATTGCTTCCACCATTTGCCTTCCCCTAATGCGTTTGCCCTCATAAGTAAGACTGTTGTATACAGACGGGCTCAAGAAATCTCCGGCCATCAACAGAAAACTATTTGGGTTATTTTTTAGTAACTCTTTTTTAAGGGTGGCTACCCTTGCCATGCCACCAGTTTTGCCGGCCTCAATGGGTTCAATTTCATACACATCATTTACCTGCAAAAAATTTACGGTAATTTTTCGGTTGTCTGTTTGGGTTGCATTGCGTGGGGTGCTACAACCTGCTGCCAATAAACAAACGGGCAGGCACGCACGAAGAATGAGTTGTTTCATAAAAATGTAGTTTGTTCCTGGTTGACCATATCTTCTTTGGCACGATGTATTAATTTCTATGTGCTTGCATTCGGTGGTTGGGTTATGGCCTGGGGTAAAGATACCATTTGGCATTTGTCCAGGTTCAGTTCCCTACGTCAGTACCGATTATTTAGAGTACCATACCGCCGTAAAGCGTTTCTTTAAACACGCTGAATAGTGCTGTATGCGTTACAGGACCAGATCTTCATAACTCATGAGTCTTGTATTTTTCGTAACAAAAAACTGTCATGGCCTAATAAAATTGCGCCGATATTAATGCAGGCAGGTGACGTCTGTTTAAACTCCTATCCCCAAAATTTGTTAGCCGGAGAAAATAATTATAAACCGCTGATACTATTAACTGCTGTACTTCGTTCAATTTTAAGACAAAGGCTCACCGTTTTGCCCTGAAGCAGATTAGTTTTGAAAACGGCGCTGCCTTTGGTGCCCGCCAGCGGCGGCGGTGGCGTTCGTAAGCACCCTGGCCATCTTAAATAATTGCTGGTTAATTGCGACCAGTAAGCTTCATTTAGTCTGGTGAAACAAGCTAGCAACCTTACGAAAGCATTGCTTATGAGGTACGACAGATTTCCGTTTTGGTTTCGCTACTGTAGGTTTAAGAGTCGTCATATTCATAGTAAAAAGATCTTCATCAATAAACCTTTACGCTACAAGAAGAGGTATTCTGATAGGTGTTTCTAAAGAGTAAGCCAAAAGATCATATTAAAAAAAATATGTGAACTTGGATCCAAAACAAATTATGATGCAACCGATCAATACAGCCATATGTTCTTTTGGCATGAGTGGCTGGGTATTTCATGCACCCTTCATTGAGGCACATGCAGGCTTTAATTTTTATGGAGTTTTAGAAAGATCTAAAAACCTTGCACAGAAAAAATATCCGGCTGTAAAAGTGTTTCGTACGCTGGAAGAAATGTTGGCAGATGAAGCTATTGAACTTGTGGTGGTAAACACACCTAACAAAACTCATTTCGATTTCACCAAACAGGCACTGCTTGCTGGCAAACATGTGATCTGCGAAAAACCGTTTACCGTTACAGTAGCAGAAGCTGCGGAATTGATAGACCTGGCGGCAAGCCAGCAAAAAAAATTGTCCGTCTTTCAAAACCGCCGCTACGACAGCGATTACAAGACCATCCAATCTGTATTGTCGCAACATGCTCTTGGTAATATTGTAGAAGCTGAATTTCATTTCGACCGTTTTAAAGAGGAGCTCAGTCCCAAGTTGCATAAAGAGACACCCGGCCAGGGCACAGGTGCCTTATACGACCTGGGTGCGCATCTCATAGACCAGGCACTTCAATTATTCGGTATGCCCGAGGCAGTTTTTGCAGACATCGTTGCCATGCGCCCTATTTCGCAGGTGGATGATTATTTTGAAGTGTTGTGCTATTACAAAGCCTGCCGGGTGCGCATTAAGGGAAGCTACCAGGTTAGAGAGGCTTTACCGGGTTATGTGTTGCATGGCAGCAAGGGCTCATTTATAAAACCCAAAACCGATATGCAGGAAGCGCAGTTGCAGGCAGGGATGTTGCCAACAGATACGGGCTACGGTGTAGAGCCGGAAACAGAAAAGGGCCTGCTGCATACCGTTGTTGATGGGAGTATAATCAGGGAGTATATTCCTTCGTTAAAGGGGAATTACCTTGATTACTATGAAGGTATTTACCAGGCCATTCGCCACAATGCTCCGTTGCCGGTAACAGCAGATGACGGTAAAAAAGTCATCCAGGTTATTGAGGCTGCCTTAAAAAGTAACAACGAAAAACGAGTGGTGGAGTTATGAAACCTGTCGTCAATAATATGTGATTGAAAATGGAGGTATTTCTAGTTTTCAGAATCTACAGATCGCCAAAAAAAATTGCCTTTCTGTAGAAACGAAAGTAGATAACAGTATTGCAGCAAGAATAAACTTACTCTCATGGATATTTTTGAAGTAACACAAACGATCAACCATCGACAATCAACCATTTTAACCATAAATTCTGTATGCTTAGAGAACTTGTGTTATTGGCAAACTAAACATTAAAATAAATCTATGAAAAGGCATCTTCGAGGTTTGATAGTGATCCTGCTGTTAAGTGTAAGCAGCACGCAGGGTCAAACTCAAACAAAGGCGGAAGTTAGTGTAGCACTGGCGGCTGAAAAGCTAAGGCTCGCCATGATAGATCCGGATGAAAAGGAGCTGAACAAAATCCTTGCGAAAAAACTTAGCTATGGCCAGTACGGTGGATATGTAGAAAATAAAACAGAATTTATAAAAATGCTGATGAACAAGCAGCCCGATTTTGTGGGTATAAGCACTGATGACGAGGTAATTTCCGTTACCCGTAAAACAGCTATTGTTCGCCATATTTTTTCTGCACAAACGAAGGATAACAATAATCCTGGCCGGGTAAAATTTAAGGTGATGCTTGTATTTATAAAAGTAAGTGGTCATTGGAAGTTGTTAGCCAGGCAGGCGGTAAAACCTTCGTAAGCACTACAATCTCTCGCCTTTTTCATTTCTTAATTTTGTGTAGGCTGCTGTTTATAAAATCCAAAAGTTTCGATAGCGGCTCTTTGCAAGGCGGCCGGCCCATGCGTTTTTCGCCGCCTAACATTTGCTAATCGTCCCTCACTGAATTCCCTTAGCTTCCGCAGGCTTTATTTAATTATTTTTGCGTTTTATGACGCAGCTATCTACCCTTAATAAATATCTTTGGAAATACCGCCGGCAGTTTATCCTCGGGATTCTATTTGTAATTCTTACCAACTATTTTAGAATACTTGCCCCACAAATAACTGGCTATGTGGTGAACACTGTGGTGCTCACCATCAAATCGAGCGCTGCCAATAAAGTGTTGGCGGCCAGGTCTCATGAAACGTACGATATCATTGTGCGCAATGTGTTGGGGAGTTTTGATGCACAGCCTTTTAAAACTAAAATTTTATTTGCCGGTCTCATCTTGTTGATCCTTGCCCTCATTAGTGGCCTGTTTATGTTTTTGATGCGGCAAACGATCATCGTCATGAGCCGGCATATTGAGTTTGACCAAAAGAATGAAATTTTCACGCATTACCAGCAGCTTGATACGCACTTCTACAAAACCCACAGCACCGGCGATTTAATGAATCGTATTTCAGAAGATGTGAGCCGTGTACGCATGTACACCGGGCCGGCCATTATGTATTTCATAAACCTTGCTGCGGTTTTGGGGTTCAGTATTTTTTTTATGCTGAGATCTGATGTGAAACTTACGATTGTTGCACTGTGCCCGTTGCCCATCCTGGCTGTCGCTATTTACATTGTAAACACTGTTATCAATCGCAAGAGCGAAAGCATACAAGCCTTGCTCAGTAACCTTACCAGCAATGCGCAAGAATCATACTCAGGTATTAGGGTAATCAAATCCTTTGTACAGGAGAAATCCATGCTGCGCTTTTTTGAAAAGAACAGCAACGATTACAAAGAAAACGCACTGAGCCTGGCAAAAACAGAAGCCATTTATTTTCCCAGCATGGCATTGCTTATTGGGCTCAGCACACTTAGCACTATCCTGGTGGGCGGGCTTGATGTGGTAAACAATGTACCCGGTGCGTCTGTAGGAAAAATTGCCGAGTTTGTCATGTACATCCAGATGCTCACCTTCCCTGTGAGTGCTATCGGCTGGACGGCCAGCATGACCCAGCGGGCAGTGGCATCGCAACGGCGCATCAATGAATTTTTACAATCTGTGCCGGGTATCACAGACCTGCCTTGCGCCAGTGCGCATACTTTGCAAGGAAATATTGCATTAGCAAATGTTGATTTCGTTTATCCGCACACCGGCATTAAAGCGCTGCAAAATTTTTCTTTGCAGATAGAACAAGGGCAGAAAATTGCTATTGTGGGAAAGACCGGCTCCGGAAAGACAACGCTTGCTCAAATGCTTTTGCGGATGTATGACAGCAACAACGGAACCATTTGTTTTGATGGAGCAGACATCAAAGCAATTATGCTGCAAGAGCTCAGGGCGCAGGTGAGCTATGTGCCCCAGGATGTTTTTTTGTTCAGCGACACCATAAAAAATAATATCCGCTTTGGTAAGGCCGGGGCCAGTGACGAAGAGGTGATAGCCGCCGCAACCAAGGCCTGCATCTACGATGAGATCATGGCATTTTCTGAAGGTATGGAAACTGTTGTGGGGGAACGGGGAGTGACGCTGAGCGGTGGCCAAAAGCAAAGAATATCTATTGCCCGGGCTATGATAAAGGATCCCAATATTGTGATTTTCGATGATTGCCTGAGTGCTGTGGATGCCCGTACAGAAAAACGAATACTTGCTAACCTTTACGACTACCTGCAAAACAAAACTGCCCTCATCATCACACATCGTATTTTTTCTCTATTTAATTTTGATAAGATCATTGTGTTGCAGGATGGGCGCATTGCAGAACAAGGCACACACACAGAACTGGTTGCGCTCAATGGCATTTATGCCGAGATGTATAATAAGCAAAAAGAGAGCGAAAACCCGGATGCCGAACCAGTACTGGGGCTGTCGTGAATGGACGATTCATAAATTTTGCCATGTCAAAAACAATTTTATCTTTGTCACGATCTATTTGCATTCATTTTATCAATTAAAAAAACCAAAGTGGCGTACGAAAACAACGACAAAAAAATGGAAAGCGTTTATAGCAAACGCATTAAAGCAGGGAAACGCAGAACTTACTTTTTTGATGTAAGAGAAACCCGGGGAAGTGATTTTTACCTTACCATTACAGAAAGCCGCAAGCGCTTCGATTCTGACGGGTACGATCGCCATAAAATCTTTTTGTATAAAGAAGATTTCAATAAGTTTATTAAAGGATTGACAGAGGCAGTAGATTATGTAAAAACCGATTTGATGCCCGATTTTGACTTTGATGCATTTAATCACGACAATCCTTACGAAGGGGATGAAAATGGTCAGGTTGTAAGATCAGAAGCTCTAGCCGTATCCGATTCGGTTGAAGTACCGGAGACGGTGTCAGAAACGGTTTCAGAAACAGTTGCGGAACCGGTAACAGAAGCTGCGGATAAAGCCACTTTGCTGGCCGAAGCTTCGGAAAAAGAAACAGAAGAAAAAAAGCCTTACGACAACCACAGTACTGAAGAAGTAGACAAGTGGTAATTGAACGGTTCAGCTCATAATTAAAAAATCCTCTCATTTTTTGAGAGGATTTTTTATGTAAAATATTTTAGCAAGCTCAGCTTAATCGTCCTCCTTAATAAATGGGTTGGGCAACACGGCTGGCAGAACCCATAGCTTTAAAGTAGGCATCACGCTTATCACAGGCATCTCATTTCTGGACGAGGAGCTATGGGCAGGAGTGCTACTTTTTGAAGACTGCCCACCAGTCGGGTTAAGGCCATTGCCTTTCGCAAAGCTGGTATTTCCAAAGCTGCTTTTATAACATTGGTTTTCTCTACCTGGCAGGCTCGCCTGGGAATAGGCAACAACTGCAATGCTGAAAAACAGGAGGGTTACAAGGAAACATTTCATAGCTGTTATTTTTAAGTTTGGTTTATTTGTATGCTATTGCGTGCGCATTTGCTTGTATGCATTAATGAGCCCATTGGTAGACGAATCATGTGACTCAATAGCTGCATCATTTTCCAATTCAGGTAAAATTTCGTTTGCCAACACCTTACCCAATTCAACTCCCCACTGATCAAAACTATATATATTCCAGATAACACCCTGAACAAAAATTTTGTGTTCATATAATGCGATCAACTGCCCCAGGCTATAAGGGGTTATTTTCTTTACCAAAAAAGAATTGGTAGGTCGGTTGCCTTCAAAAACCCTGAACGGGTTATCGTGCGTTGCACCCTTCATTAGGGCCTCGGTTTGGGCAAAAAAGTTGCTGATCAGTTTTTCGTGATGGTCGCCTTTTGGATTGTGGCTTTGTGCCGGCACGATGAAGTCGCAGGGAATAATTGAAGTGCCTTGGTGAATTAGTTGATAAAATGCGTGTTGCCCGTTGGTACCCGGCTCGCCCCAAATAACTGGTCCTGTTTCGTAGGTAACAGGCACCCCGTTTCTATCCACGTATTTACCATTGCTTTCCATATTTCCCTGTTGAAAATAAGCTGCAAAGCGGTGCATGTTTTGGTCATATGGCAGGATTACTTCAGAAGTAGCACCAAAAAAATTACGGTACCAAATGCCAATCAGCGCCATGATAACAGGTATGTTTTTCTCTAAGGAAGTTTCCCTAAAATGTTTATCTGCCGAGTGGGCGCCTTTCAACAACAGCTCAAAATTATCGTAGCCAATGGAAGCCGCAATGCTGAGGCCAATGGCGCTCCACAGGCTGTAGCGGCCGCCCACCCAGTCCCAGAAAACAAACATATTCTCGGGCGCTATTCCAAAATTTTCTACAGCAGGTTGGTTTGTGCTAAGCGCTATAAAATGTTTAGCGACATCAACTTCAGTACCCCCATTTTGCAAAAACCATTGTTTGGCCGTGTGGGCATTGGTCATGGTTTCCTGCGTGGTAAAGGTTTTGCTGGCAATTATAAAGATTGTCTCGTCGGCTTTCACTTTTTTAAGTGTGTTGGCTATATGCGTTCCATCCACATTGCTAACAAAAAACGGTTGAAAGCCTTCCTTCCAATATGGTTTTAGAGCCTCGGTCACCATTACCGGACCGAGGTCGCTACCGCCAATACCGATATTTACAATGTACCTGATGGGCTTATTGCTAAATCCTCTCCACTCGCCATTGTGCAACCGGATACAAAACGCTTTCATTTGTTCTTGCACCGCATTTACTGCAGGCATCACGTCTTTACCATTTTCCAAAACGGGCCCGCCAGAAAAATTTCGGAGTGCTGTGTGCAGTACCGCCCGGTTTTCTGTGCGGTTTATTTTTTCCCCATTGAACATCGCCTTAATAGCGTCTGGTAATTTGCAGTCCTGGGCTAGCTCAAGCAGAACCTCCATGGTATTTTGGGTGATCACATTTTTAGAGTAATCAAAAAGAATATCATCCAACCACAACGAAAAATTTTCAAATCTTTCCGGGTCATTGTAAAACAGGTCTTTCATTTTCACCTGTTCAAACAATTTGTGATGTGCCTCCAGGGCGGTCCAGGAAGGAGTTTGAGTGGGATTTATATTAGGAAACATATTTAAAATGATTGTCGGTAAAAAGTGAATTATTAGACGCTGCCTTTAATAATCCGGTGGCCCGGAACATGGTGGCCGGCAATCCTTACATGGCCTCAATGGTATGCACCAGTTTTTTCATCATAGCTTCATCTACATCCAGATGTGTAACCATTCTTACCTGGGTAGGAGAGATAGCCATGCACAAAATATCTTCTTTTTTTAACCTTGCACAAAAACTTTCAACGGTGTAGGTGCTGCCAATGATCTCGAAAATAACGATGTTGGTTTCAACTGGTAATATATGTCCAACGAAGTTTTTCCTGATAAGGATATCGGTAATTTGTTTTGCATTATGATGGTCCGTTTCCAGTCTATGGATGTTATGTTCCAGGGCATACAAACCAGCCGCAGCTAAAAAACCGGCCTGCCTCATACCGCCCCCAAACACCTTTCTCACTCTGCGGGCTTTTTTGATATAGGCATGCTTACCAAGTAGCAAACTTCCAACCGGAGCACCCAGTCCTTTACTCAGGCAAATAGAAATGCTATCAAATATTTCACCATACTGCTGAGGGCTTTCATCCCTTGCAACAAGGGCATTGAATAAACGGGCACCGTCCAGGTGTAGTTTAAGGTCTTGCTGGAGGCACAATTCTTTTATCTTCACAATTTCCTCAAAATCGTAACAACTGCCGCCTCCTCTGTTGGTGGTATTTTCTAAACTCACCAGGCTCGTTTTTGCTTTGTGAATATCATCGGGGTTAATAACTTCTTTTACCTGTTCAGCAGTTAGCTTTCCCAAAATACCTTCCACAGTCTTTACCTGGCAACCACTGTTAAAAGCAATTCCGCCGCCTTCGTAAATGTACACATGACTCATTTTATCACAAATCACTTCATCGCCAGGGTTGGTATGGCATTTTATACCAACCTGATTTGTCATGGTACCGCTGGGGCAAAAGAGGGCTGCTTCCATGTTAAAGAGT
>JAYTBG010000174.1:0-4564 GCA_043737055.1 Chitinophagaceae bacterium
TCACTTCCAGCCGTTCGTTATTAAGCGATGCAGTGCCAAAAACAAAATTGTCTTTGGGGATCAGTTGTCCATTGATATAAACACCAGTGAGCAGGCGGATTTTTATTACAGCCCCGTTTACAAGTGTTTGTCTTTCGTGAACTACTGCTTCAATGCCGAATTGGATTTCGTTTTCATCCACCGGATCAACCGCTGAATAGAATCCAATGCCATCGCTCTGTTTTGATTTCTTTTTTATCGTATCCAGCAAACTCACGGAAGCCTTTGAAATATTGCTGCTTACTGCAAATATTTCCCCCTTATGCTGGATTGATTTTTCTTTTAGTTTCTCCTTTATCCTTTCCGGGTGCTGTATATCCAGTATCTTTTCAAGCATCCCATTTAGCTGTTTCATTTCGCCATCTTCGTCACCTCCCTCCTTATTCATCGCCTGCATCATTTGTTCCATCCGGTCTGCATCTGCACTTTGCAAGGTTGGCTGATCATTGACGGGAAAGTAATTTTCTTTTGTTGATTGATTTCTGGCTGGGGCATCATTGATTGCTGTATTTAACTCTGCTAATTTTTGATACACTTTTGCTTCATTCGGATCCTGGTATTGACTGGTATTTCCAGATGGATTCCCTGCGCCATAATGCTTAGGGTTGGGGCTGGAAGTACCACCGTTATTGGTTACTGCCGAAGCATGAGACAGGGTATCTTCATAATCCATCTGCCTGCTGAAATAGGGGTCGTTCTTCATTAATTCAATCAGCTTTGCTGAATCTGAGGCTGCCTTTTCATAATAGCCAAGCTTGTCCATCACTTCATCCTTTTTAAAATTTGCATTGGGCAGCTCCAGGTTTAGACCTGTTTGAGTATCACCCTGTGCCGCCTTGGCATCTGAACCCTTACCACCACCCAATGCCCAGAAAGCAAGTGTTATAAATGGTATCACCAAGACCGGTAAGACCAGCAGGAATTTCCGTTGCCTTAAAAACTTTGTTGAATGTTGCTGTTGCATAATTTTATTTTTTAGATGATTGTTGCAGATAAATTTGTTTGAGTTGAATGATACTGTCCATCAAACCAGGCCTGTTCAACAAAATGCTGTCAGAAATTTTTCTTCCTGCATCAGAATTTTGCAAGCTGTCCATACAGGCTTCGAAAGTTTGAATTCTATTGAACTCATCTTTACTGGCATTCATCACCGCGTTAATTTTGTTATCGCCTGCCCGGGTAAGATTTTTTGGGGCTTTGATTGTTGTTATTTTAAATGATCTTTTCTGTGACGGTAATAAACTTACCCCAATAGTATAAAGGCTAATCCCACCGGTCGTTATGCAAAAAAAGATGATGATAATTTTTCTAGACCTGGCAGATAGCTTCTCGGTTTTACGCTGCATAAATAGCGCCCACTTCTCTTGAAATTGAAGCGATCTGCTAACTATGGAATTAGCTATTTTTTCATGTGCTGCGTTTATAGCCAGTTCCTTTTTATTTTTTTTAAAAAATCCAAACATTAGCTTAACGGTTTTCAGTTTTTAAATCTTTGTTATCAATGGTTGCCCAGCGCTCAATTAAAAATCCATGCGGGTTATTGTCTGACCTGGATACATTACGGAGCCAACCTTCGGTTAAAAGGCTACGGGTAACAACACTGGTTGCCCTTATGATCTTTTCGATGGCATAGCAACGGAAATAATAGGGCGACTGATTGATGTCAATCATCACGCTGTCCACAGTGATTAACTGGCTGATATTTGCTGATATAAGGTTTGTGTAATAGCCGCTTTCTTTCAGGTTGTCATACTGCCTTTTGGCCGAAGCATCAGCCAGGTAAAGCGCCTTTGTAATATTTGCCTGTATTACTTTCTCATCAGGGTCAAGCGTAAAAAAAAGATTGTGAAATGTTTTAACGTGATCCCTTGCCTCAACTGGTATATTGTCCTTTCTTTCGGAAGCAAACGCTTCAATGGCTTTTCCATTTGCCAGGATATAAATTTTGGATTGTATCTCACTCACCAGCTTGAAACTTTTATGTAAGGCATAGCCGCAAAGTGTAACACATGCAACAATTACCAGTAAAGTAAAGCCCCTGACATATTTAAAAGCACTGTCAATATTTTTCATTTGTTTAAACATCATACACACATTTTCATTTACACATTTGGTTTTTTCGCTAATTCCCTTTCCCTTGGAGAAAGCTTGTCCCGCCATAGCGGAGATAAAGGGTGGGGCGTTATTTGCCTGATAACCTATCCTTGAAATAATCTCCGCCCTGTCCACCAAACCCACTCTGCAGCGCACTTTTTGTATCCCCGTACACATCCCTTACCATGGAACTGGCAGCCGTAGAAGCTGTGGATGTCACCGAACGGGTAGCACTGTTAAAACCCGTGCTGACCCTGTGCAATAAGGAATTGCTTCCACCGGCATGGATAATATAATTGGCTATACTGGGTACAGTAAAATAACCGGCAATACCAATGATCATGAAGATCATGTATGCCATATCGGTAGAGCTAAAGAAAGTATCGCCCTGGTCCTGTATCTGGTTAATGTCAAGTTTCAGCATGTTCTCCTGAATCTTACCCATAATAGATCCAAAAATATTCGCCACTGGCAACCACAAAAAAACATTCAGGTAACGGGCAATCCAAACCGTAAGTGTATGCTGGAACCCATCAAAAACCGCAAACCCAAAAACCAGTGGGCCGAGGATTGCTAAAACCACCAGGTGAAAAGTTCGGATAGTGTTGATACAAAGAGCAGCCGCTTCATAAAAAACTTTTAATATTTCAGACAACCACGCCTTGATTGAGTTTTTGAGATTATAAGAAAATTTGGACATTGCAAATCTTACTGAATTGCCTACGCCGTTTAACCATCCTTCATTATCCGCGCTCTCATCAAAAGTATATTGGTACCATTTATCCTGGTCACCATCGCCGGATGCACCCACATACATCTGCCAGTGTTCTGTTTTCTTAATGGCATCTTCTTTTTGTTGCAGTAAAACCCCAATCGCTTTATCAGAATCTTTTACCATGCCTGCAGTAGCAGTAATGGTTGGCTTCATCACTCCATTGATCATTGCCAGCACCGAAGGGAAAATCATTACCGCAAAGCCCAGCACAAACGGCCTGAACAAAGGATAAAAATCAACTGGTTCCGCATTAGCAATATGCCGCCACACCCTGGAAGCGATATACCAGGTAGCGGCGAAACCGGCAATCCCCTGGCCAACGCCAATCAACTGGCTGCACAACGGCATCATGTCTTCATAAAGCTCATCCAGTACAGAATGCAGGCTTTGTATTTGTCCTGCTATATTTTGTGCCTGTATAATAAATGGAGTTAACATTCCGACCGTTACCATTAAGGCAACTCTTACCCGCTTTTCCATATCTCACAATTTTCAATGTCATTTATTTATTTTGTATAATCTTCTCATTGCTTCTACATCATTTTGATCCCTTGACCGTTGTATCCCCAATACCGAGGTACTACTGTTGAAATTCCGCAAGAAGACAGTTTTTTCCTGCATGCGTGCAAAGATTTGATCAATTGCACTCAACCGCTCGTCATCGGACATACGCAGTTTGTTGGCCGTGATTACGTTTATCAGGGCATCCAGGTTTTCAACACTTTGTATAAAGAGCCGGCTATATACCATTTCAATATGATCAATTTCATTTTTTGCAAACCAGTTATTGTATCTAAACCTTGCGTAGGCATTCTTATATTCTTTTACCAGTTGCACCTGCAGGTTAATTATTTCGCCGGTTTTTTTGTATTGTTTTACCGCAGGGCTAATCTGAAACAGGCCATCCAGGAAACCTTGGTGAAGGGTAAAATTGCCTTCAGATATATTCTTGATCGTATTATAACCTCCGTATAAAATCTGGTAAGCTTTTTTAAGATCGCTGAGTATTTGTTTAAACTGGGCAAGTTTCTCAATATTCAATGCCAATTGTGCCAGTTCTTCTACCTGGGCAGTAGCCTTCAAAGTCCCGATGGATAGAAACAGTATTATCAAAATCGTTTTCATTTTCTAAAATTATTTTATCTGTTTAAAGTCGTGCCATGCAATAAGTGGCTAACACCGACTTCCTGTTTTTGTTTCATCCGTCCCTTGGCCAACAACATTGCATCATTACCAAAATGCCGGACAAATGCAGCATTGTTTTGCAGGTCGTTATTAAACTGCTCAATCCGTTTTATCCGTTCATCATCACTCATTTGATATTCATTTGCAGAAAGGATAACAAGCATTTCTTCTAAACCAATTCGGGAATTATCTATCAGCTTTGTAAAAACTGAATAGATGTAATCACTTTCCCGGTTGGTGAACTGTTTACTTTCCTGTACACGTTTCCAGGTGCTTTTAAAATATTTGAGTGTACTTGCCTGCGTAGCGATAATATCCATTACTGCCGCACATTTCTTTATGTTGGGGTTGACATTTTTCAACGAGCTAAAAAAATCCTGGTGCAGGTTAAACTCGCCATTCCTGATACTTCCTATGGTAGTTAAACCCGTCCTTGCGATCCGATAGCCTTTCCGGATATATTCAATCAGT
>JAYTBG010000175.1:0-1772 GCA_043737055.1 Chitinophagaceae bacterium
GCAAAAAGAAAACCCACCGCTAAAACTGGTTTTAGCGGCAAGAGGCTTCTAAAGTTTTTAAATAACACTTTCCAAAAATAAAAGATTGTGGCGGTAGAAGGAGACTATAGGTAAATTACCAAGTGGAAGTCACTGGTTTGGCGATCTTGTTTCGGTGCAACCGGGATTTGAATGCGGCGTACTGCAGCCCTTGCCAGGCAATGGCTGGTATTCCTGATCTTTGCTAAACCTGCCGATATAAAACAACTATCAACTTGTAGATCTAGTTGGGCTTTGTTGGTGAGGCATGATCAGCACACTTAACCCAAAAATTATTAGTACCACTCACAAGCATCCATTTATCTGCCTCCGGAATTTTTCCGGCAATGATCAAATCGTAATAGCCCAATTCTTTTCTGGCCTGGTGATTCCTATGCCCCTTGAAAAACTCCACTTCTTTTGCTCCTTCATAAAAGCCATGCCTCCCGGTTTTTGTGAAAGTAAAATTTTTAGGGTATGATCTTCCTACCTCAGACCTTAGCGGACCATATTCGTACCAATACCTTATGAAAGGTGAACTGCCCCAGTCTGCATAGATTTTTTTCGTGCTGTCCAGGTAGTGTTTTCCAAGGTCCAGTTGCACATTGTTCATGATAGCATAGCTGGATTCTGTTTCTCTAACGTCCAGTGGGATTAACCTTGGCAACAACGCATCTTTTCTCCAGTAAATTATGCCAGTCAATAAAGCCAGGATAACTGCATACCTGGCAACGCTTTTAAAAAGAAAAACCCTGGATAGTATTTCACCCAACAACGCAGCGTAACAGAGTACCATTAGGGTTATCATAGAAATGCAGCGGTTAGATCGAAACGAAAACGCCGGCACCCATGGATGCTTTCCCAACAGAGAGAGAATGATGAACACAACATTTACTATTATGGTGAGCAGTATTAAATCAGCATACTTCTGTACAATTGGATATTTGTTTTTGGCAGCATAAGCCGCCATCAGGCACACAAGGGATGTGAGAAATGCCAAGGCCTGTGGGGTGAGCATCAGCCCGGGCGCATCCCGCAAATACTGAATGTAAATTAATGGTGAAATATTGGTGTTCTGATAAATGAGTGCATTGAAATAGATAAAGCCTAACGTGATCATTAAGGGCAGGCCGTATGCTGCAGTTAGCAGGAATTTATTTTTTAAGCTGGCGTTTGTTTTTATAATCAAGTTTAAAACGAAGAGTGACGTAAGAAATACTACAATGATCAACGAGTAGCGGGAAGTCATAAAAAGAGCGAGTATACAAGACCATGTAAACAGATTTTTAAAGGTTACTTTCTTTTTCAACACATCAAGAGAAACAACGCAGAGGATAGCGCCTAAGGTTTCCATACTGTAAGCCCTGACTTCGAAGCCCATGGTTAGCAGCATGGGATAAAGAATTGGTATGAAACCCATCAGCAGCGCAACATTCAGATTCTTTTGCCACCTGAATGATAGATAGATAAAGGAAGCTATCACCGCCAGATAAAAAATAAAAGGTAATAATCTAAGCCAGACATAATGATTCGAAATACCTGCCCAAAAATGGAGTAAGATGCCAAAGCCACCGGGATCCATGTTGTAATATTTATTATTCTCCACTACAGCAAGCACACCCCCGGGCATGGAGAGTGGTTCTGAATCTGGATTTAGCCCTTTTGAAATCCAAAACTGGACCGCTTCGTCAAACATAAAATACTGGTAGCCGAGGTTCCAGGTAATGATAATGAATACAATGAGGTAGATGCCG
>JAYTBG010000176.1:0-1768 GCA_043737055.1 Chitinophagaceae bacterium
GACAATATTCCACTAGTTACAACCGTTTTAAATTACAATTTCAGACCGTCGGCTTCTTTTCGATTAAGCTTTAATAACGCTTTGAAAAGATCGAGTGTAACTTCCTCTGTAGCGGTTTTAGAAAATGCAAATGCTGCTGTGGGGATAAATATAGGCTACGAGCGTGGCGACAGCGTGCTGGTCGTCACTCCATCAGCACCTTTAAAATTCCTAAGCAGGTACACTTTACGACTACAGCCTACTCTACAGTCTGTAAAAAATGGCGCACTGTCTGCAGAGTCTAACGTGCAGGTACAAACGCAAATAGACTCTTCCCGGAAGTTTCCCCTCATTTCCGACAATGCCTTACTAGATCTTGTGCAGCAACAAACTTTTAAATACTTCTGGGATTTTGGGCATCCTGTTAGCGGCCTGGCAAGGGAAAGAAATACCTCTGGCGAACTCGTCACTTCCGGCGGCTCAGGCTTTGGCATAATGGCGATCATCACTGCGGTTAATCGTGGTTTTATTACCAGGGCACAAGGACTTGCACGTTTGCAAACAATGGTGGCATTTTTAAAAAATACGGCACAAACTTTTCATGGTGCCTACCCGCATTGGTTAAATGGAACTACAGGTGCTGTTATTCCTTTCAGTACCAAAGACAATGGTGCTGATTTGGTAGAAACGTCTTACCTCGTACAAGGCCTGTTGTGTGCAAGGCAGTATTTTAATGCTGCAGGTACTGAAGCAACCCTTAGAACAGACATCAATACCATTTGTAACCGGGTAGAATGGAGCTGGTTTAGAAACGGAAATCAAAATACGTTGTTCTGGCATTGGAGCCCCAACTTCAACTGGGAAATGAACCTGCAAATAAGAGGATGGAACGAATCATTGATCACCTATGTATTGGCAGCTTCTTCTACAACATTTGGCATTCCTGCAACTGTTTACAACAGTGGTTGGAAAGGGGCCGGCGGCTTTGTAAATGGCAATGTTTATTACAGTTATCCCTTGCCGTTAGGTCCTGCATTGGGCGGCCCGTTATTCTTTTCGCATTATTCTTTCATGGGCATAAATCCGAACGGCCTTAGCGATGCATCTGCTAATTATGCCACGCAAACAAAAAATCACACACTCATCAATTATAGTTACAGCAGGGCAAATCCCCGTGGCTATTTCGGCTACAGCGATTCTGTGTGGGGACTCACCGCAAGTGACATTCAAAATGGGTATACCGCAAGTTCACCAACCAACGATATTGGGGTAATAGCACCTACCGCAGCATTGTCGTCATTTCCTTATACTCCCGCAGAGTCTATGGCTGCACTAAAATTTTATTATTACGTGTTGGGTGATAAGCTTTTTAAGGAATACGGTTTTGTAGATGCGTTTTCGCTACACGAGTTGTGGTTTGCATCTTCCACCCTGGCAATAGACCAGGGGCCGATCATTGTGATGATAGAAAATCACCGCAGTGGGTTACTTTGGAATTTATTTACCAGTTGCCCCGAAGTAAAGACGGGTATGCAATCGCTTGGTTTTATGGCCCCATACTTATAGCAACATTGATATGAAAAAAATATTCCTACAGGCAGGCGTCTTTATTTTATTGGCGGCAGCCCCTGGATGCAAGCCTGGAAAGACGCTTACGCAACCTGTTAAACAAACCGCAGCAATTGCAGACAACGCATTGTTTAGAAAAGTGCAGCAGCAAACCTTTCAATATTTTTGGGACGGTGCGGAACCGGTAAGCGGCATGGCCCCGGAGCGCATTCATACAGAT
>JAYTBG010000177.1:0-1761 GCA_043737055.1 Chitinophagaceae bacterium
TAGATCAGCAGGACATACTGGTTAGAAAAGTAGAAGTATTTGATGGAGCCACACCATCAGCAAATGCGGTAATGGCAAAAAACCTTATTTATATAGGTATAGTTTTTGATAAAAAAGATTGGATATCCAAAGGGGAGAATATGCTTTCAGTTTTAACCACGGCTTTTATAAACCATCCCACATCCTTTGCTGTTTGGGCCAGTTGTTATCTGCTGCAAACTGTTGGTATAAATGAAATAGTTGTAACCGGTAATTTCGTAGATACTGTATTAAAAGAAATAATAGGGAAATTTATCCCCAATAAAATTCTTCAAAGCACAGTTGAAAAAGTTGAATTGGATAGTATGCCATTATTAAAAAATAAATTAAGTAAAGGTGGGCCACATATTTATTTGTGTAAAAATTACAGTTGCCAGGCACCCGTAAATGATATGACAACATTATTACATTCAATAAAAAAATTATCAATTAAATAATCAAACCACAATATTTATAAAATCACACCGTTTATTGATGTTAGAGAACCAAGATTTTATTACACAAAAAATAACATTAACCAATATTTGCCCAGTGATGTACAATCAAATTAATCATTACATTTGCTATTACCCTCAAAGTTTAAAAAAATGAACAATCGGTTATTATACCTATTAGCTGTAGTTCTTGTAACTACCTCTGCCCAAAGTTGTAAAATGCTAGGCGGAAAAAAGAAATCCGGAAGCTTACCAAACGACGGACAACTGCATGGAGTAGCTCCTGCCGAAAGATGGTCCTTACCCAAGCCCCCGGGAATGGTTTATATTCCACCGGGAACCTTTCACATGGGACCAAGTGACGAAGATGTAAACTATGCATACACCGCCAGGAATAAGCAGGTTTCCCAAAGTGGTTTTTGGATGGATGCTACCGAAGTTACCAACAATGAATACCGCCAGTTTACCAACTGGGTTAGGGATTCAATTGCCGCAAAACTTATGGGCTTTGTTAAACAAGGGCCTGATGGTAATGAGTATGTAGACTGGACAAAAGTGAAAACCATTAAGTGGGGTGATAAAGCAACTATAGAAAAAATAGATGCTATCATAGTAACTCCCGATAACCGTATTTTTGGAAAAAAAGAGTTGGATGCAAAAAAGATTGTATACCAGTCTGAAATATTTGATTATAAGGCTGCTGCTATGAACAGGGATGTTACAATACCTCGTTCTGCTTTTATAGTTAAACAACAAATACCTGTATATCCCGATTCGTTGTGCTGGGTAAGAGATTTTGCTTATTCTTACAATGAGCCAATGGCTAAAAAATATTTTGGTCACCCCGCATTTGGTAATTACCCTGTGGTGGGTGTTAGCTGGAAACAGGCTACCGCATTTTGCGAGTGGAGAACATTGTTTCTTAATTCGTATTTGGAAAGTAAAAAAAGAAGTTCTGAATCTGATTTTAGATTACCCAATGAAGCACAGTGGGAGTACGCTGCACGTGGCGGCCGCTCACAAGCTCCCTACCCATGGGGTGGACCTTACCTGAGAAATAAAAAGGGATGTCTGCTTGCCAACTTTAAACCTGGTCGTGGAAATTATCCTGAAGATGGTGGTTTTTACACTGTAAGAGCAGATGCATATTGGCCAAATGACTTTGGCTTGTATAATATGGCAGGAAATGTATCAGAATGGACATCCTCTTTATATTATGAAGGTGGATATAATTTTCAACACGATATGAACCCTGACATCCGTTGGAATGCTAAGGATTCAGATCCCC
>JAYTBG010000178.1:0-1759 GCA_043737055.1 Chitinophagaceae bacterium
GACTTTTTGTTATCGATAGCCAGTGCCTGGCTTAAAAACATACTTGCTTCTTCCGATATCGCCCCAATTTTATTATCACGCTTAAACCGCTCTGCGTACATTTCAACTTCGTTCAATTCTCTTGACACGGTGTCAATCCTCTCATTTAAAAATTTGGTAGTTCTTTTACCGGCAATGTTTTTATCGTCAAGACCGGCATAATTATATACATCAATGAGTTTGTTGATGATCATAATAGCACGCTGAGGTATTTCATCCAGCATCGAAATTTCGATGATACCTCCCATGTCATTCGTCTTTCTAACATCAATGGCATTTCGGTATCTTTTAGCTTCAGCATCCCTATCCGAAAAAAGAATTCTGTATCCACCAGGATCCAGTTTCAATTTTTCGTTGCGGGTAAATATCAGTTTGCCCAGGCTTACTTCAAATACCTGCCCATATTTAAAAGTTTGAGTGCCGCCGGGACCGTTAATCGTAAAATTTCTTTCGTTTACAACCAGTTTGTAGTTTTCTGGCTTTGCATCATCATATTCTTCTACCAGTTCAATGTACACAGGCATCAAATCACCAAACGTGGGAGATGCAGTAACCCTTCCTTCTTTGTATAAATTAATATTAAGGTGTAATGAGTCAACCACACGCTTCATTAATGAATAAGACTTAATAATGTCAATCTCATTTTGAACGTCTTTATTTCCATTTACCAAACCCATTTCTTTCAGGGCCTTGTAATCAGTGCTTCCGCCCTCCTCCTGATCTTTAATTAACAGGAATGCGGAAATCTTACTTACATCCAATGTGTACCGCAAGTACATTTTGGCAGCGAAAATTGAAATCCCAACACTAAGGATGAACCATGGCAATACCTCAATAATTTTGTATACAAATTTCTTTATATCAAACTGGCTGCCCTTTTGAATGGCATATTCATTTTCAGCATTGTTTACCGGGTAACTCATTTTTAATGCTTTGAAAAAAAAGGCTAATAACTACTTTCTGAATATTGTAATTGCAATTGCAATAAGGCTGGTAAAGGTGGCCACCAGAGAGGAGGCCCTTGAAAACTGTTCGTTTTTAGTCTTGTTTTTATTCGTTTCGATATACACTACATCGTTGCGTTGCAGGTAATAAAAGGGTGAATTGAAAATATCTTTTTGTGTAAAATCGACCTTACCAATTGCTCTTCTGCCACTACTATCTCTAATAACCCGTACATTTTCTTTTACAGCATATTGTGTCATATCACCCGCCTGGCCCAGGGCTTCTAACACGGTAACTTTATCTGTTGGAAATATATAGCTTCCAGGCAACCTCACTTCACCTAAAACGGTAAATCTAAAATTGGTAAAGCGGATGTTAATCATCAATTCCTTCAAATACGGAGCTATTTCGATCTTCAATTTATCTTTTAATTGGTCCTTTGATAAACCGGCGGCTTTAATCTTACCTACATATGGTAATTCAATGTCACCATTACGGTCAACTGTGTAAACAGGGGCTCCGGCTGCAGCACCCGGGGTGCTAAGACCACCAAACGTATTAAAAACCTGTGTTGTTACTTCATTGGCACCTACAATTTTAATTTCAAGCATATCATCCGGCATAATGATTAATTCAGGCCTCGCCATGTCGGGTAGTTTTACCAAAGTGGCATCAGAAATATCAGCAAAATAAGTAGATGTTTTTGTAGGAGTACATGAAGACATACCTATGAAGAATAATAGAACAAAACCTGCTGGTAGGTTTGGAAGAGGCA
>JAYTBG010000179.1:0-1757 GCA_043737055.1 Chitinophagaceae bacterium
CAAGAGTATTTATAAGTTTAGCCGTTGGGAAGAAAGAAACAAAATGCCCGAGTGGATGAGGGCATCCGATGAAGAAAATACCTGGTATTTTGATCATAATACTTCTAAATTCAACATGCAAAAAAGTGTTTTTGGCAGTAAGTTTAATGTGGATGATTCTATACCGGCTATACAATGGAAGCTAAGTAATGAGAACAGGATCATTGCAGGATTCAATTGCCGCAAAGCAGTAGGCGTCATATTAGACAGTGTTTATGTGTTTGCATTTTTTACTGAAGAAATTATGATCCCCGGCGGACCATGCTCCATTAATGGATTGCCCGGAATGGTGCTTGGGCTTACCATCCCAAGATTGTACACTTCTTTTATTGCCACCAAAATAATGCTGAATGATGTAAACGTGGCTACCATAAAACCGACTACAGCCAAAAAGTATTTTACGAGCAAATCCCTGCGAACAGATTTGCTGGAAAGATCAAAAGACTGGGGAAGCGATGATGATCCGGACAGAAACAAATGGCGGGATCAGTTTAGATGGAATGCTTTGTTGTAAAATATTGTATCAGTTTACAAACTTAAATGTTAACTGAAAAAAGGCAGTCTTAATGGAATCAATTTTCACACAAAAAAATCAGGAAGACATAGGAAGAACGAATATTTTTAGGAATACTTCGTTGTTTATTTCAGGATCTTTGAAGTGAATATTTTTGAATTTTGAGACAGCCTTTTTGAAATATAAAAATATAATATTAGATAGAATAAGGGTATTGCTTTTCTGTCATCCCTTGGGGTTTTTCAAATTTTCCATCTTTTATAATCCCTTCAAGCAATGTCATTCAATTAATAAAAGACTACTTTCTAATGTCACTCCTTCGTTGTTTTAATACTTTATAATCTGAATTTTCTATTATAATTCCACCTCTTCCTGGTTAAAAATACCAGAGGGATGTTATTTTTATTGGTGTAAAGCAACCTTCAGTTCCAACAATCCCGAAGGGATGGTATAATAAAACTTTAACTAAAGATATTGGTCCTTCGAGATAGTAAAAACGCTCATTACCCATAATCAAAAGCCAGAAGGGCGGATATTATTATAATAAAAGAAACAAAAGTTTCAATCAAACCCCGAAGGGGTGGCATAAAATACTTTGCTATAAATCTTTGCGGTTTACTTACTTACTGCAATCAAAATAAGCCATTAAACTATTTTAAAACAATTGGCAATTACTGCATCTTTTTTAATGACTAATATACGTGCCCTAAATTACCCGAACGCATTTACACATGAAGCTTTCGCAGGCTAATGTGTTTCTATCGGAAGATAAAATGCTGAAACCCTCGCCGGGACTAAAACTAAATAGCCTGCTGTTCCAGCTCTAATGCCCCGTTTATTAAATCTTAACTCCTCCTCATTTAATGACTTATGTCAATAACATAGTGCAACCACTAGCATAAATTTACAAAAGCAACCAAGACATTTTATTCCTACATCTTTAACCTAATAAAATAGTTCAAAAAAAAACTAATTAGCCTATGAGAAAACCCCGCCAAACAAAAGGAAACAGAACAGATGCTGACATAAGCCACAGCATACGCAATACCATTTTTACCATTACAACTTTGCCGCCATGGCAAAACCTACAACTATAAATTATTGGTGATCTGGCCGACGCGCTTGCCAGACTTGATGATGTCCACCGCGGCCGGATAGGTGCCCGTGCGAATCGCCTCGATGATGCTGCTGTCGGCCTTCAGCG
>JAYTBG010000180.1:0-4523 GCA_043737055.1 Chitinophagaceae bacterium
GACCCGGCGCAGAATACAGCAGGTGCTCCCTTGCTGGAAATGCTACAGGAACTGAATGCTGACTTTGGGTTTGAGGTGTTAATTAAAAAAAATATTAAGCCGGGGAGTGGCATTGGTTCCAGCGCTGCCAGTGCTGCAGGCGCCGTAGTAGCTGCCAATGTTTTGCTGGATAATATTTTTAATAAAGAACAGTTGGTGCGGTTTGCTATGACTGGTGAAAAAGTTGCATCAGGTGTAAAACATGCCGACAATGTAGCGCCTTGCATTTATGGCGGCATCACTTTGATAAGAAGTATTTTTCCACTGGAAATTGTTCCGATTTCCTCGCCCGAGTTGTGGGTGACGGTCGTACATCCTCAAATAGAAGTGCGCACAGCAGATGCAAGGCAGATCTTAAAAAAACAAGTATTGCTCAAAGACGCCATAAAACAATGGGGCAATATTGCGGGCCTTGTAGCCGGCTTTTTGAAAAATGATTACGGGCTTATTGGGCGCAGCCTGGAAGATGTGATCATAGAACCAGTTAGGAGTATCCTAATCCCTGGGTTTGACGAAATAAAAAAACATAGTAAGGCCGCAGGTGCATTAGGCGGCGGTATTTCAGGGTCCGGGCCATCTATATTTATGTTGAGCATCGATGAAAGCACGGCAGAAACAGTTAGAGAAGAAATGCATGACGTTTATCAGCGTATCGGGTTGGAGCATCATACTTACGTTACCACTATAAATCAGGAAGGGGTTAAGATCATAACATAGTTCCAGGGATTTCAAAGGTTGGACAATGTTGACCCTCTTGAACTTTTAAACCTTTGAACTTTGAACCTTTTGAACCTTTAAAACTTTCAACTCATGAACTATTTCAGCACCAACCATAATTCACCAATTGTAAATTTTAAAGATGCTACTATTAACGGGCAGGCGCCAGACAAGGGTTTATATTTCCCCGAAAGTATTCCGGTTCTAAGCAAGGCATTTTTTGAAAATATTGAGCGCTACTCTAATGAGGCCATTGCTTACGAAGTAATAAAGCCCTACGTAGGCGATACTATTCCCGCAAACATGCTGCAGCAAATTGTAGAAGAGACCATCAATTTTCCAATACCCCTTGTGCCCATAAGCGATACCATTTTTTCTTTGGAACTCTTTCATGGTCCTACCATGGCTTTTAAGGATGTGGGTGCCAGGTTCATGAGCCGCTGCCTGGGTTATTTTGTAAAGGATCAACCCAAAAAGGTAAGTGTGTTGGTTGCCACTTCCGGCGACACGGGCGGTGCAGTAGCCAGTGGATTTTATGATGTACCCAATGTAGAAGTCATCATACTTTACCCTTCAGGCAAAGTGAGTACTGTGCAGGAAAAACAATTAACCACCCTCGGTAAAAATATACATGCCATCGAAGTGAATGGCAGTTTTGATGATTGCCAGCAAATGGTAAAAGATGTTTTTGCCAATGCTGCAGATTTCCCTCATTTATTTTTGACTTCTGCTAATTCTATTAATGTGGCCCGTTGGTTGCCTCAACAGTTTTATTATTTTTTAGCCTACAAACAATGGGCGGATAAAAATAATCCGCCGATAATTTCTGTGCCGAGTGGAAACTTTGGAAATATATGTGCGGGGATTTTGGCGAACGCTTCCGGCTTGCCCATAAAGCATTTTATAGCTGCCTGTAATGCGAATGATGTTGTACCCCAATTTTTTGCGAGTAATATTTATACAGCAAAAAAATCTGTGCAAACAATTTCAAATGCGATGGATGTAGGCAACCCCAGTAATTTCGTAAGGATACTGCAGATTTTTAACCAGCAAATAACAGACTTAAAAAACCTGGTATCTGCTACAAGTATAAGTGATGAAGAAACAAGGCTAACGCTGAAAAAAGTTTACAAAGAGTTTAATTATCTGCTCGATCCTCATGGCGCTGTGGGATACCATGCACTGGAGAAATATTTACAAGAACATCCATCACAAAAAGGTATAGTGGTTGAAACTGCTCACCCGGTAAAATTCTTTGATGTGGTAGAACCAATTATCCAGGAGGCTGTATCTATACCTGAAGCCATCAGCGAGCAACTAAAACTTGCAAAGAAATCTGTGTTAATGGAAAATAATACAGAGGCATTAAAAGCATTTTTAAATTCTATATAACTGTGGCTAAGAAAGAATTTTAAATATGCTCAACGGCATTTGCACATGGCTATGGCTAACCTATAAAAATTGGCCTGTATAACTCTCCTTGCATTTTTTTAAATCTGTTGGCTTGCCTTCAAAAACAAGATTGCCTCCTGCATCACCTGCTTCGGGGCCAAGGTCAATAATCCAATCAGCACTTTTCAATACGTCGGTATTGTGCTCTATCACTAATATCGAATGACCCTGTTCTACCAAAGCATTGAAGGATGTCAGTAATTTCTTGATATCATGAAAATGCAGGCCGGTTGTTGGCTCATCAAAAATAAAAAGTATATGCCCCTGCGCCTTTCCTTTACCAAGAAATGAAGCCAATTTTACCCGTTGTGCTTCGCCACCACTTAGGGTGTTAGATGACTGGCCCAATTTGATATAGCCAAGGCCAACATCACTCAGGGGTTGAATTTTTTTTGCTACATCCTTTCCATCGGCCCCCTCCTTGCCACCCCCGGAGGGTAAGGAATTAAAGAATTCAATGGCTTCATCTACGCTCATCTCCAACACATCATAAATATTTTTTTGCCGGTATTGCACATCCAGCACTTCCTCTTTAAAGCGTTTACCATTACACACATCACATACCAGGTGCACGTCCGCCAAAAATTGCATTTCTACCAACTGCTCGCCCTCACCTTTGCAGGCGTCACATCTGCCAGCATCTACATTAAAAGAAAAATGCTTGGGCATAAAGCCCCGCATTTTACTTAAAGGTTGTTTGGCAAAAAGATCTCTTATCTCATCATAAGCTTTTATATAAGTTACGGGGTTACTCCTGCTCGATTTACCGATCGGGTTCTGGTCAACCAGTTCTACCTGGCTGATGTAATCCATATCTCCTTTTAATGCCCGAAACAAGCCGGGTTTCTCTACGCCTTCTCCCTTCAGCTTTTGCAAGGCGGGATATAAAATTTGTTTTACCAGTGTGGTTTTTCCACTCCCACTCACGCCACTCACAGCACACAATACATTTAACGGAAACTGCACCGTAATATCCTTTAGATTATTCTGCCTCGCTCCTTCTACAGTAACATGCCTTGTCCATTTTCTCAACGTTTTTGGGGCATCAATGCTCAATTTTCCGGACAGGTACTTGCCTGTTAAACTATTGTTGTCTGCAATTATTTCATCATAGTTTC
Organism: Chitinophagaceae bacterium; assembly: GCA_043737055.1. Classification (GTDB taxonomy): domain Bacteria; phylum Bacteroidota; class Bacteroidia; order Chitinophagales; family Chitinophagaceae; genus Ferruginibacter. The sequence goes on from JAYTBG010000180.1 coordinate 3,327, forward strand.
CGGTAGCCACCACTTCTCCGCCCAGGTGACTGGCAAGTGGCCCCATATCAATAATATGATCTGCCTGGCGCATCATCATTTCGTCATGCTCTACAACCACCACAGTATTTCCCAGGTCTCTTAACTCTTTCAAAACAATGATCAGTCGTTCGGTATCCCGGCTATGCAGACCAATGGAGGGCTCATCCAAAATATACAAAGAGTTTGTTAGGTTGCTCCCCAAGCTACGGGTAAGTTGTATGCGCTGGCTTTCGCCGCCACTCAATGAATTGGCAAGACGATTCAGCGTGAGGTAACCAAGGCCTACGTCTATCAGGGTCTTCAGCCTGTGATGAAGTTCAAGCAATATTCTTTTAGCTACCTGCTCGTCATAGCTACTCAGTTTCAATTTGTCAAACCAAACCTGCAAATCTTTCACAGGCATTTCACACAATTCGCCAATGTGCTTATCGGTCACTTTCACATATAATGCTTCCTTTCTAAGGCGGTAACCGTGGCAGTCTGTGCAAAGTGTGCGGCCCCGATAGCGGCTTAGCATTACCCTATACTGAACCTTATAAAGATTTTGTTCAACTTCTTTAAAAAATGCATTGATGCCATCTACATGGGCATTGCCTTCCCACAACTGTTTTATTTGTGAGGCTGAAAGATCCATGATAGGCTTGTGCACGGGGAAATCAAATTTCTTCGCTGCCCTGATAAAAGCTTCCTTCCACTCGCCCATTTTTTCGCCCTTCCAAGGAGCCACGGCTCCTTCGTATAAGCTTAACCGTTTGTCTGGAATGATGAGATCAGGATCGAGGCCCAGGATCTGAGAAAAACCTTCGCAGGTTGGGCAGGCCCCAAATGGATTATTGAACGAAAATAAATTGGGGACAGGTTCCTCGAAGGTTATCCCATCCAATTCAAACTTGTTACTGAAATATAATTTCTTGTCTTCGTTGATCTCTAAATGCATCACGCCTTCGCCTTCATAAAAAGCGAGGCCTGCAGAGTCAGCTATTCGATGCAGATCGTCTTCATCAAAGTCTTTTTTAACCAGCCTGTCTATAAGTATAAAAGTTTCTACCTTTTTTTTACTGCTCCTGGGAGGATTTTCCAACAGGTCTTCTATTCTAATAATTTTTCCTGCGGCATACAACCTTGAAAAACCCTTTTGCAATAATATATTCAGCTCTTCTTTTTCATCCCTGTTGG
>JAYTBG010000181.1:0-1754 GCA_043737055.1 Chitinophagaceae bacterium
CACAGCCGTTACGGCAGCAACCAGACTTTTACATTCAACCCGTCGTACGCACTTAACAAAAATGTGAGGGTATTCGGAAGTGTGGCTAGTGCATTTAAAGCGCCTTCTTTATTTCAGTTGTACTCTTCATCTGGAAACAAAGATCTTAAACCCGAGGAGTCTATGAATTATGAAACCGGGGTGGAGGTTAGAACTAATAAAATGAACAACAGGCTGGTGTTTTTTTACCGTGAAGTGGATAACGGGTTAGACTTTGATTACAACACATTTACTTACTTCAATTTTTTGCAACAAATTGTCAGGGGCCTGGAGGTAGAATCTTCTGTGAAGCCTACGGATCGGTTGAGCCTGACTGCCAATTACACTTACATTTCTCCCACGGAAAAAACGCAAAGCCGTAAAACATTTTCTGATACAACTTACAATAATTTATTGCGCAGAGCCAAACACAACCTAAACGCCACTGTAGGTTACCAGGTTTGCAAACCAGCTTTTATAAGTCTAACAGCTAAGGCGGTGAGCAAAAGATTTGATGTGGGTGGGTTCATGGCCAATGATGCACAGTTGGATAGTTATGTAATTCTTGGCGCTTATGGAGAGTATAAATTGAACAAGTATTTTAAAGCTTTTGTAGATGCACAAAATATAACTGATAAAAAGTTTTTTGATGTGAGGGGCTACAACAGCATTCCCTTTACTTTAAATGCAGGCGTTACCGTCAATTGGTAGAAGAGGAAACCATAGCAATCGACCGTGCCCCAAAAATTCCTGCTGTAATGAGTTGGAGTGGGGGCAAGGACAGTGCTTATGCGTTGTACAAAATACTACAGGCAGGGGTATATGATGTTCAATACCTGTTAAGCACTTTAAAAGAAAAGCCGGCCCGGCTATCCGGGCATGCTGTGAGGGAAGAGCTGATAGAATGCCAGGCAGAAAACATTGGTATTCCCCTGCTTAAATTATACCTGCAAGATAGCAGCAATGCCGGGTACGAGGTTGAAATGATCCGGGTATTGTCTCCACTAGTTGCAAAAGGGGTAACCCATATTATATTCGGAGACATTAACCTTACGGATCTGCGGCAATACCGGGAGCAAAGCATGGCAGCCATAGGCATGTACTGCGTTTTTCCGCTCTGGCAAATGGACACCGCAAAACTGCTGGAAGATTTTATTGATAAAAAATTTCAGAGCAGCATCTGTTGCATTATGGAACCATATTTGTCAAAAGAATGGTTGGGCAGGCTGCTGGACGAAAGCTTTGTAGCCAAACTTCCAGCCAATGTAGACCCTTGCGGCGAAAATGGAGAGTACCATAGTTTTTGTTTTGATGGACCGATATTTTCAAAGCCTGTGTTCTTTTCCACCGGCGGAGATTGGCAGGTTGCTCTTGAACAGGTAAAAGTAGATGGCGATGGAAAAAATATTGTTTCAAAAAAGACAGTGTGGTATCGGGATTTTACTGCGTTGCAAAGCCAGTCAGAAGAGAAAATTTGTGAAAATTGTGGGAGTCATTTTATTTGCAACATGGCCGATATCGAAAACTGCCAGTGCTATGGTTTAGAAGTTACACTGCCCCCAAAGGACAGCAATGGGAAAAGATTTACCGATTGCCTTTGTGCGGCTTGCCTTAAGGCGCTTTGTGTTTAGATCTAATTATAATTTTTATGTCGTCTCATCGTTTTTGGGATGCAAATAGTATGTATGAAAAAATTCCTGGTTTCACTGTTGGTAACGCTCGCTGCCAGCACCGCT
>JAYTBG010000182.1:0-4514 GCA_043737055.1 Chitinophagaceae bacterium
TTGCCTTGGCGGGCTAAAAAATCGATGGCCTCTTTTCCATCTTTTACTACAGAAAAATGCGTTACTATTTTTGCCTCGGCAAAAGCTTCCCTGGTTAGAAGAACGTCGCCTTCATTGTCTTCTGCCATCAGAATGTGGATAGGTGTCATGTGCCTTGCATTGAAAAGTGAAACAGCAGGTGGTTAGGGCCCCTTTTCAGGATTTCCAAATTCATTCCAGCTCCCTAAAATATTTAACAATAATGGTGCCTCTAAAATAGTTGCTGTACCAAAGAAGTCATATGCGCAAGGCACAAATGCCCAACTGGGAATTTATCATCAGGTATGCTGCATGCGAAGTTGCTTATTTTTTAAAAGGATAAAATGAAATGTACTCCCTTTGCCTACTTCCGACTCTACCCACATTTTTCCTCCCAAATTTTCGCCGACCTTTTTAGTGATGGCCAGGCCCATGCCGGTGCCGGAAAATTCGCTGTTGGTATGAAGCTTTTGAAAGATCACAAATATTTTACTGAAATATTCCGCTTCAATGCTTATACCATTATCCTCCACCCCAAACTGTCAATGATCACAGCTGCCAGTTTTATGGCTTCACCATCCAATCAACACTGTATCCATTCAGTCATGTAACCGCTCTAAATAGTTTCATGCTGGCATAATTCAATCAACAATTTATCCGTTCAGCGCTTGGACCGTTGAAAATCGTTTGATCACTGGCACATTGCAATCAACAATGTATCCATTCAACCATTTAGTCATCCCCATACGAACCATTTATACCAGCATACAACAGCTCATTCCACATACGCTTTGACGTATTAATTTTTTTTGTATTTTACCTGTACCAATAAATCGTCAAAATGAAAAAAGAATTTCTGCTACTGTTTCTAAGCTGTGCATTTGTGCAGGTACACTCACAACAAATTAAAGTAAGTTACCCTGCCAGCATTCACAGAGAAAAGTTCAGTGGTCATGTGTTGCTTTATCTGTCTAAAGAAAACAGGACTCCTATAACCGGGATGGTAGGACTGGAGATTTTCCCTTGCTTTGCCATTCAGGTAAAAAATATTGCGCCCGGGCAGACAGTCACATTTACAGATGCCGCTGTTTCATATCCTGCCAGTCTCAGCAATATTGAGCGTGGCGAATATTATGTGCAGGCCGTGTGGGACAGAAATCTCGGCGGTCGCTCTATTGCTGCCAGCGAAGGCAATCTTTACAGCAACCCCCAAAAGATCAATCTAACCAAAGATTATAAAAAAGTGTTTACACTTCTGGCGAATAAAAAAATGGAAGGCCTTTCTTTTAATGAGACTGACTTTACCAAAGAATTAAAAGCGCCTTCTAAACTGCTGTCAGATTTTCACTCGAAAAAAATGACTGTAGATGCTGCCGTTGTTTTACCAAAAGACTATTTTAAAGACAGCACGAAAAAGTACCCGGTACTGTTTGAGGTGTTTGGCTATGGCGGCGACTATCATGAATTTTCCGGAAGTCCTATGTCGGCTGATCCGCTAGATACCATTCCGGTTATAAGGGTTTACCTGGATGGCAATTGTGCACTCGGCCACAGTGTGTATGCCAACAGCCAGAACAATGGCCCATGGGGCGATGCACTAACCAATGAATTTATTCCGGCCCTCGAAAAACAATTTCGCTGCAATGGCGCCCGGCTCCTTGGTGGTCATAGCAGCGGGGGCTTTAGCGTATTATGGTTGCAAACACATTACCCAACAGTTTTCGCCGGCTGCTCCTCCAGTGCGCCCGACCCGGTTGACTTCCGAAGTTTTGGAAGAGTTAACCTTTACGAGGACAAAAATATGTTTTACGACAAAGACAGCGCTTTAAATAAAGTGGCTACCATTGCAGGTTATTTTCCCTGGGCTTATTTAAAAAACATTTACCAGGCAGAAAATGTAGTGTATCGTGGCGAGCAGATTCACTCTTTTGATGCAGTGTTTAGTCAGAAAGATAAAACCGGTGAGCCCGCACGCCTTTGCAATGCGGCCACAGGTGTGCAAGACACTTTGGTAAGAAATCATTGGAAGCAATATGATATCTCTTTGTACTTGCGCAACAATTGGAGCCAGCTCAAACCCAGTCTGCAAGACAAGGTGCGGGTGTCCGTAGGTAACCAGGATAATTTTCTTTTAAACTATGCAGTAAAATTATTGGATGCCGAAATGAAAAAATTAAACAGTGGCTTTCAGTTTGCCTATTACCCCGGCGATCATTTTACCGTGGCCACAAAACAATACCGAAAAGACGAAACTGATTTTTTAAAAGCAAGATATCTCGAGTGGCTAAAGACATCAAAAATGGAAAGCAAGTAACAGATTCAAGGGCAGGAATGCTCGGTGTAATTTATCGTTTTGTTCATTTTCGTAACAAACTGCCGGAGACTTTGCTTTAAAAGAAAGGCCTCATGCAACGAAATAACTTTCGGAGCTGTCAAACAGAAATTGAGGAAGCTATTTTAAGCGTGCATGAAGGAAAATTATACATGAGCCTTGATACGAATCTTTCTTCTACTGATAAACAGGAGATGAGGAATATTCCCGTTCTCAGCAGCCGGGAAAAAGAAGTACTGCAGTTAATTGCAGACGGAATGACTAATCCCCAGATGGCAACAACATTGTTTCTAAGCTTGCATACGGTCGACAGTCACCGAAAAAATCTGCTTACTAAATTTGGTGTAAACAATACTGCTGGGTTGATAAAGCTTGCAGTTAAATTTAATATGGTATAAGGGGAGTTACGAATGACGAATAACGAATCTTGAATATGGAGTTATGAATGATGAATTATGTGCTGCAGATGATGAGTTGTGAATGATGAGTGTTGATTGTAGGGGAGCAAAGTTTCTTGAAATGCATCGTCTACACAACGTCATCTGCGGGAGAAGTGGCCAGGTAGAAAAAGCAAATTATTCTGCTTTTGTTATTTTCATCATTTCACTTGTTACCATATCAATATCTTCTTTTGATGTCCGCCAGTTCACAAATGACGCTCTAATTCCTTTTTTTCCATTATAAACAGTTGCTGTCATAAACACCTTTCCGGTGTCGTTCAAAGTCGTCAGAAAAGTTGAGACTTTGTCTTGGTCTTCTTCCCTGCGTAATGTGAAGCAAACATTATTGAGTCGAACTGGTGCTAACAGTTTAAAAGCGATACTGGTGGCTATAAATAGCCCAAAATACTTTGCCATGTCAACTGAATTTTCTACTATTTCCTGGTAACCTTTCTTTCCATAAGCCATTAATGTAAACCAAACGGGTAATGCTTTTAGCCGCCTTGAATTTTCTGGTAGAAAATTCAAGTAATTAAAATTGTCAAGCGGATTCCCAAGGTAAGGGGCATTGGCATTTTGGAATGTTTCGGTTTGTAAAACTTTGTACTCTTCTCTTACCAGGAAAAATGCATTTTCGTAAGGCACGTTTAGCCATTTGTGACAGTCAATTGTAATGCTGTCTGCATTTTCCCAACCCTCCATTAAATGCTTGTATTTTGGTGAGCAGGTTGCAAAGGCACCAAATGCTCCGTCAATATGCCACCAAAAGCTATACGTTTCTTTAAGTTTTGCAATGGCTTGCAAGTCGTCAAAATCAACTGTGTTTACTGTGCCAGCACTCGTTATAAGTATAAATGGCTGTCCATTTAATTCCTTTATCCTGGTTTCTAAATCTTCAACATCAAGGCTTTCTCTGTTGCCTTTTGTAAGTTTTATTTTCACAAAGTTGTTACTTCCAATTCCCAACATTGAAAGTGATTTTATTGCTGATGAGTGAGGTAAAGCCGAGAAAATGTTTATTTTTTCTGTCACCCCATCTTTTGCAAAGTCTTTTCCTGATTGTTTCCCTATCCATTGTCTTGCAACAGCAAGGCAAGTAAAGTTCGACATTGTGGCACCTGTTACAAAGCCACCAATAAAATCATTGGGCAAATTGAAAAGGTCTAAAAGTAACCTTACAGTTTCTATTTCGATGATTGCAGAAATGTCACCCTGTCCGTGTATTGCCTGGCTATTTTGGTCGTATATAGTGGTAAGCCAATCTCCAATAATTGATGCAGGTGTTGAGCCACCTGTTACAAACCCCCAATATCTTGGTCCTGTAGAACCAACAATTAAACTTTCAAACTTTTCATTGAATATTCTTAATGTGTCAAGACTACCCAAGCCTACTTCGTTTAAGTGCCCGGCTACTTGAATCGTTTGCTTCCTTGAAGTTGGTCTGTTTGAAAGCTGACCTAAAAAATCAAGTCCTTGAAGTTTCACCGCTTCAAGTAAATTATCCATATTTCTTAAATCATTCTGTAGTTGATCGTTCATGCTATTGTGGTACTCAATTTTGCTAGTGCTGGTATACGCTGTCTTACGATAGTTAGAAATCATCAGCTCTTAATAGCGACTAAATTCGTAGATAAGGATCATTCTGAATTCTTTGTGCAAGCTCAATTTGGTGGGTGAATTTGAAAGTTAGATAGTGATACAAATGTTTAGCGATGGTTGTAACC
>JAYTBG010000183.1:0-10674 GCA_043737055.1 Chitinophagaceae bacterium
GCAAAGCCGGCACTATCTTCTTTAACCTGTATGAACACTTTTTCGCCAGCCTCCCATTGGCCGGGAGTGGGCGGCCTGTAGGTAGCAGCTTCAAAGCGCAGCACAATGTATTTTCCCCGAAAAGGATCGTTAGGGTCTACGGGGGCGGAGCGAAATTTGAATGACCTGCCATTTTTTAAGACTGACTCCCGATCGAAAATCATTGCCGCAGGTGCCCACAACTGCAGCAGCAGCATCAGCACAAACCCTATCCACAATATTTTTTTATTGTACATGCTCCTTTCTTTTTTTAGCAAACCGACTATTGGCTATAAAAAAACCAGCCCCAACGGTGACAAACATTAAACCACGCACCACGAAACTAATATCCGTATCAAAAAATCTACAGGCAACCAACACTGCTATCAACAGTAAGCCATAATTTAAGATGCCAATATGTTGAAGCCGTTGCCCCCGTTGAATAGTAAAAATAGCAGCCGCAAGCACTAACAGGTTCATTAGTACAACCCCGGTAAATGGCTGAGCCAACCGTAAAAAAAATATCCCGATAAAAATAATGAACAGAAAGCCCACCGGGTTGATGGGTGCTCCATTGCGGTTGCGCAATTGTAAGTATAAAAGTATGCCCGCTGCCGCAGTCGTTAGAACCACTGCCACCGTTTCAGCAAGAGAAAGCGAAGAGAAAATATTGCCAGAAGAAAGCTCTTGCCAAACCCCTTCAAAACTAAGTGCCAGCAAAATAACCATGGTACCCAAGGACCCGATGATGAGGTATGCATTCGTCAAAAGTCTTTTAAAACCAAGCCACGGCATAGTGCCCAATAAATAGAAAGCGGCAAAAAGACTCATATAAGCTATGGGCATGAGCGTTGCATTTTTGCTGGACACAGTGCCAAGGCAAATGGTTAACGAAAGGGCAATGAACCAATGCAGAAAAATAACAAAATTACTTGCAGAGTCTCTTTTAATAGACTGCAGATAGTGAGGAACGACCAATAACATCAGCCCCCAATAGTAATAGGTTTCGCCAGCCCGGTAACCGTATCCATCCTCTACACCGAAAGCAGTAATGCCTACCAGGTAAAGCAGCGAAACCATGGAGGAAGACATGATATAAATGAGCGGAAAACACAGCAGCATCCACGTCAATAAAAAGCTTGCAAGATTACCTGGGATGTGGTAGACCTGCGCTACCAGCGCAATGCACGCTCCTACTGCAAAAAATAAAAAGCTGGCACTGCTCTCCCGCCAGGCATTATCATCTGCCTTTTTAAACAAGGTATAACCACAAAGCAACTGGCCGGCAATAACGGGTAAAAAAGCGCCAAGTAATTTGATGAATTTTGGGAGGGTATCCCAGTTATGTGCAACCATCAAGATGATGCCAAGGCCAACAAGAGTTGAACCAAGGATGCCAAAAACAATATTTAATTTCTGGGGCTGTTGTTGCTCCTTGCGCAGGTAGTAAGATCGAATGTTGTTGGCGGCATCGGTTGTCAGCACGCCGTTGTCAATTAATTCAGAAAGTGCGTTTATTAGGTTCCTGGACATAAATTATAAGTTGGCTGTTCTTTTCTAAAACCTATGGGAGCATTGCATGAAAACATGGTCAAAAGGTAATTTACAATTTGCAGACAACGTAATAAATAGCTTGTTTTTTTATGGAGTTGGCGGATGAGCCATTTGCAGAAGTTTCTATTTTACCTATATTGGTGCAGTTTTCAACCCACCAACAACCAGCTTATGAAAAAAATTTCGATAGAAATAAAATGGGCCATCATTTTTGTTGTAGTAACCCTGCTTTGGATGCTCGGTGAAAAATTAGCCGGCCTTTACAGCGCCAACATTAGCCAGCACGCCATCTACACCAATTTTATAGCCATTCCTGCAATTGGCGTGTACGTGCTCGCATTGCTAGACAAAAAGAAAAATTTTTACAACGGGCGAATGAGTTATAAAGAAGGCTTTATTGCCGGGGCAATCATTACTGCCATCATTACGCTCATCAGTCCGTTAACCCAGTATGTTGCAACCAGCATTATTGCACAAGAGTATTTTCCAAACATGATTGATTTTGCTGTTAAAGAAGGAAAAATGACTGCTCCAGAAGCCAGCTCTTACTTTAATACAAAAAGCTATGTACTGCAGGGATTACTCGGAGCATTGTTAATGGGGCTTGTTACAACCGCCATCGTTGCGTTGTTTACCAAAAGTAAAACGGCTGAAGCTACATACGATACACAAGTATAGTAGGCGGAAAGAAAGGAATTGTAGTAATTTTACACCAGTTAAGTTAATCAATACCAATTTGAAACATCTTGAATTTTTTACGTAGTTCCACCTTATTAATACTTGTAATTTTTGTTTGTGCCTCACTGAATGCACAAACGATTCAGTTTAGTGGAATAATACAGGATGCCCACTCCAAAGAGCCCATCGGTTTTGCATCGGTCTATTTTAAAAACGCCGCCACCGGAAAAACTTCAGATAGCTCCGGCCGTTTTTCTTTTAACATCAACCTGTCAACGAAAGATACTTTGCTGGTAAGTTATATCGGGTACGAGATATATAAACTTCCATTAAAAGATTCATTGAATAACAAGACAGTCCGCATAGAGTTAAAGAGGGCTGCTGCTTCGGGAGAAGTAATTGTAAAATCGAAGTTTAACCGGGGTTTGTTCTTATGGAGAAAGATCATGAGCAAGAAGAAACAATACAACCGGTACAACCTTTCTAACTTCGGGTATGAGGCGTATAATAAACTGGAAGTAGACATCAAGAACTTTAAGGCAGACAAAGCGAAAAAGAATTTTATACTAAAGCCATTTGCTTTTGTTTTTGATAATATTGACAGTACATCCGAAGATGAACCTTTTTTACCTGCCTATCTTTTAGAAAGTATCAGTGATTACAGCTTTCAAAAAAATCCTAAAAAATTTGCTGAAAATATCAAGGCCAGCAAAACGATTGGTTTTAAAAACGAGAGCTTTTCTAAATTGATGGGTGTGATGAACCAAAACGTAAACATCTATGGCAACTACATAAATGTTATAGACAAAGATTTTATTGGGCCTCTAAATGAAAACGCAGACTTATATTACAACTTTTCGGTTCCTGATACCCAACTGCTGAATGGACAAAAAATATTTCATTTTGTGTTTACACCAAAACGTGCAGGGCAAAATACCTTCCAGGGAGATGCCTGGGTGATAGGGCAAACCTTTCAACTTCAAAAAATAAATCTCTACCTCGGCAAAGATGCCAATATCAATTACATAGATCGCATCAGTATTTTCCAGGAATTTATTCCGATCAACGACAGTGTATATTTTATAACGAGGGATAAATTTTTTGCTGATTTTCAAGTACTCGGAAAACAGTCGCTCACCCTTATTGGAAGAAAAACAACTTCTTACCATAATATCGTTATTAACAGTGATTCTATTACGGCTTTGTTTAAACAACAAAACACAGAAGAGCTGGTGACCAGTTCGCCGGGAAGCAATGCCACCACCGATTCTGCGTGGACGAGCCTGCGCCACGATAGTTTGTCAAAAAATGAAAAAGCCATTTATACCTCTATCAATAAATTGCTGGAAATGCCCAGGTTTCAACGTTTACAAACCACTCTAAAATTTATTGGTACGGGTTACAAACAACTCTCTAATTATGAAATCGGCCCCTGGTTTAACTGGATCAGTACGAACGGCTGGGAAGGTTTGCGGTTTCGTTTCGACCTTGGCACTACCGCGGGTTTTAACAAAAATATTTACCTGCACGGTTACCTGGCATACGGAACCCTTGATAAAAAAGTAAAAGGAAAAGCGGAGGCTTATTGGATTTTAAACAGAGAACCGAAACGCCAAAGGCTGCACTTTTCTTATTTAAAAGATATAGAAAATGGTGTTAACCAGGTGGGAGAAGTAAGCCAGGATAATATTTTTACAGTGGCCATCCGCAAGCCCAATATTACCCGTAAATTTCTTGAACTAGAGGAGCTGCGTTTTGAAGTTTTTAGTGAATTAGGGCAAGGATTTTCTACAGAATGGTTTATCACCCACAGGCGGTATGACCCTCTTCAAAACCTCCCTACCAAAACGAGCTTTCCCGTAAAAACGGGAGAATCTTTAAACAGTTTTGAAGTAGCTTTAAAACTGCGCTATGCCTACCTCGAACAATTTGTAGAAGGTGATTATTTCCGCTACTCGCTCGGCACAAAATATCCCGTAGTAGAACTCATGCTCACCAGGGGATTTCCCGGAGTTGGCAACAGCGCCTATGAGTACAGCAAGATCGGGGCATCCATAAAAGACAAGGTGAAGATTGCTCCATATGGCTCCCTTTCTTACAAAATTTACGCTTCAAAAGTTTTCGGTACACTTCCCTTTACGATTTTAGAAAACCACCCGGGCAATGATATCTATTATTACAATGCCGGAAGTTTCAACCTGATGACTCGATTCCAATACCTGAGTGATCGGTTTGCGGGTGTCAATATTGAGCACAACATCGGATCAGGTTTATTCCGTTTTATTCCCCTGACAAGAAAATTAAAATGGCGCCAGTTCTGGAATGCAAAAGGGGTGTGGGGTTCGCTAAGCGAGCAAAACCAGGCGCTAAACAATACTGCTGTGCCGTTTAGTATACTTAATAATAAACCTTATTTCGAGGCCGGCACGGGCATTGACAATGTATTTAAAATCTTCAGGGTAGATTTTATCTGGCGTGTTTCTCCCGGCCCCGGGCCCATCCCTAAAGTTTCCCGCTTTGGCGTTTTTGGCAGCTTCCAGTTTCAGTTTTAGCGCCCTATGTTGGTCAAATTACTCCTTGTTTAAAGATGGTCTTAATCGCTGCTTCGATTTATTAAAAACCATATTTCCCTTTTCAATTCCTTTGCGCATTTCTTTTTGAACTTCTTCAGGAAGATGGTACACTTCTTTGCAGTCCTCGCTGCAGCAACCATCAAACTTCGTTGCACAGGCCTCGCATTGAATAAATAGTATATGGCAACCATCATTTAAGCAATTGGTATGAGTGTCTGCAGGCTTACCACATTGATGGCATTGTGCGATAATTTCTTCAGTGATCCGCTCCCCCAGCCTGTCATCAAAAACAAAATTCTTTCCATGAAACTTGCTGGGCAATTGCTGTTGTTTAATGGTATTTGCATAATTGATAATGCCACCTTCCAGGTGAAATACATTTTTAAACCCATGGTGCAGCATGTATGCACTGGCCTTTTCGCAGCGTATACCACCCGTGCAATACATAATAATATTTTTGTCTTTTTTGTCCTGCAACATTTCTGCTGCCATGGGCAACTGGTCTCTAAAAGTATCGCTGGGAATTTCAATTGCGTTTTCAAAATGGCCCACTTCATATTCATAGTGATTGCGCATATCTACCACAATGGTATCGGCATCGCTGGTGAGGAGGTTGAATGTTTCGGCATTTACGTAACTGCCTTTGTTGGCCATATCAAACGAGGGGTCTGCAATACCATCTGCCACTATTTTATTACGCACCTTGATTTTCAAAACCCAAAAAGATTTTCCTCTACCGGTTTTAGCTTCCCGGCTGGCGGCACTGTCCACGGCAATATTTAGTCGTATGTTTTGCAGGGCATCAAAACTGTTTAGAAAATTTCGGAACGCATCCATACTATCTTCCGGCACACTCACCTGCGCATTAATACCTTCATGAGCAATGTAGATGCGACCAAATACATTCAATCCATTTAAGCAGGCATACAGCTCATCCCGAAAAAAATCAGGTTCTTTAATAAAGAAGTATTGGTAAAATGAAATGGTATGCCTGTAAATGGTTTCTTCTGCCAGGCGCTTCTTCAGCTCCTCCTGGCTAAGGCGGTTGTGTAAAGGGGCCATAAATCTGATTCCTTTTTAAGAATGGAAAATCTGTTGATACCCTCACGGGTATTGGTAGATTGGATGCTTGCAGGGCAAACCAAATTTTACTGGCGCAAAGATAACAAGTACTTTTAAAAACTCACGGTGGCGGTATTGCTGCTACGGTTTACATTAATGCTACCGCCAAGAATGCCGCCGGCACCAATGCGAATGCCGGTTGTGCCGGGTACGCCAGCTTCAAAAGCGGCTACAAAATCTACCCGAAACACTTTTAGAATATTTTCTATACCTGCAAAAAGTTCTATGTGGTTGTTGTCTTCGTTTACAAAAAACCCATTGCTACCAGCCACAAGATTCCAATTAAGGCGTCTAAACAACGGAATTTTGTTTGTGAGCAAGCCATTAAAATGATGCTCTACATGCCCATATAAAAAAGTAGTGGCAATGCTACTGTTGGCATAAAAAGAAGCCAGTTGAAAACTATTAAGATATTCACTTGCAGCCGCGGAACGGTTACCATTAAAATGTTGGTAATCCTGGATGAATACTTTCTTACTGTTAAAAAAACCGCCTGCACCAAAGTGATATCTAAACAAGCCTGCAAGTCGAAGATTTTTATCATCGATTACAGAAAATCTCCACTTATCAAAATCCACGTCGCTGCGTGCTAAACCGCTAATACCCTTGATGTACGTAAAAGTAAAGGTCGGGTACTTGGAGCCAATAGGTATTTTACGGTAAGGCAATTGTATGTAGCGCTGCCCTGGCTTAAAGCTAATAATACCCGTTAAGATAGCCGCCTGGTGAGGCTGAAATTGCTCCGATAATATTTCATCAGGATAGTTAGGGGTTATCCTGCTGCTGTCCTCTTTGTAGATAGTGAAGTTGGTGGTATTGTTAAGTGGTATCCTGTCTTCAAACAATGCATTTAAAGTAATATTTACGCCGCTCTCATACCGCTTTTGATAAGTTATGCTCCCGAAATAATTCTCGTAGGTCTTCATGTAGTTGTTGCCGTAAAACAACGTACTAATGGTATTAATTAATGGTAACAACTTGCTGTCTTTGTTAAACTGAGAAACTCTTTTACCCCCGGCAATATCCCAACTATAGCGCTTTATTTTATTGTCCGCATCTGCATCATTAGTTCTAAATTGAAAGTTTGCCCAGGCATTTAAATGGGTGTTGCTAAAGCCATACCGAAGGTGTGGCTGAAAAGAAAAATTCGTTTTCCATTTTTTTAAATAGGTGCTCAGGAACCCGTCCACATTCAGTACCACACCCTCGGCAGGATTGTACTCCATATTAGGAATAAGAGCCGCAACGCCCCAGCTAATGTTGCCGACAGTGCGGTATTTAGTACGATTAAGCCCCGACAAAAAAACTTTGTAAGGCTTCAATGGCCCACGACTTTTATTTAAAGAATCTACCATGCGGGGACTGTAGGCAGAATCTTTCTGAGCATCGTAAATACTATCCTTCACTTTATAATTCAAGCTCTCTTCGGCCTCTAACGGCACGGGGCGGGTAGTATCCCAAAATTCCCGGGACCGTTTGTTTACAGCAGTATCATAACGGATGACTATGTTATCGAAAAAGTTCTTTTTAAATGCCGGCTCAATATTATAGTTGCTATACACATTTAAAAAAGTACCCACCGCATCTATACCAAACATTTTGAAATTAAAATATAAGAGTTGGTTGTTCACCCGCCACACATCTTTACTCACGGGCACGTGTAGCTGCGTAATCTTTAGGGTATCTAACAATTCCAACTGAGAAGTTTTGCTGAGTTGCAGATCGAAACTGAAAATGCGCCAGTCGTCGTCTGTTATGTTGATGATACCGGAGAACAGCGGTTCATAAGTTCTCCGCGGCGTTACACGGATGCTATTGATGGCTTTGCCATCTTCCCAAAATGTTCCAAGAAATTTAAATTTATAAAACCCGATGGCACCATCTGCAATAGGCGACACAAACCCCCGTGGATTAATACGGTCGGTAAATACTTTTACGTTGTTGATATATAAACTAATGAATGCAGGAAACGTGAAACCGAAGCCACCACTGCCGCTTACCCTACTGCTGCTCACTTCCATCTTCGATTTGTCTGGAAGTTGTGTGTATATTTTGGCGATGGATTCTGAGAGATAGATAATCCCTTTACCTGCCGAATCGAGTCCCATTTCTTTCCGGTTTCCGTCCGGAATTTTCTGGCCAAATATTTTTTTAGGAAGGTTGCGAAGCTTAATCAAATCTTTGGCGTAAAGATCTACCTCGAAAGCGTTCACTTGCTTGTTGTAATAGTTGCGCTTCTTTATGGCCTGCCTGATGATCTCGTAGGCAGGATCTTCGCCGCCACTTTTTACGACCACTTCGCTCATGACCAGTTGCTGGGCTTTCAAAATAAAAGTTATTTCGGTGTCGCCGGAAACAGTGATCTTTTTTTCCTCAGAATTATAGCCGATGTGCTGGCATACGATGTTGTAGGTACCGTTGGGCAGCGAAAACGAAAACCTTGCTTTGTCATTTGCACTCGCACCTTTAGAGCTTCCTTTTACTACAATAGAGGAGAATGGCAAGAGGTCGCCATTTTCTGTAAAGACCGTTCCATAAATTTTTTGAGAAGATGCCACAACACTAGTGAAGCAAGAAAGGATAACCAGGATAAATTTCATATAACAGTTAGGTTGCCAGCGAAATTAAGAGCATAACTGTTAGAAAAAATATAATTCAGTTCTTAAGGAGAACTAAACTGACGAATGGCAAACAGTGGTGGCCTTGCCGCACTCATCATGCGCTGACTAATTTGCGTTGATGCCCGAGAATGCTATTTTTCATAAGCAAAGTCTTTGAGCTCTTGTAGCTCCTTTTTAATTTGAATTTCCAAAACCTTTTGCGGCGCCTCGTCCGAACCGGACTTTGTTTCTCTATCGTATACAATGCGCCTTTTTGCAAAATCGGCCATATACTGGTTGTTCAATCCCTCTATAAAGTCATAGCCTTTCGCTATTTTTTTTCGATTAAGACGCAACGCCTGTCTAAATTGTCTGCAGTAGATTTCGCAAATATCAAAAAGGGTTTGTTGGTAAGTAAGCGATTGCTGAACCGAAGTAGATGTGTCAATCCATGAAGCGGCACCTATAAAACCATTACGAACTTTTTTATTAAAATTCCTGGTTAAAAAATCAAACCCATTCACAGAGTAACTTATTGTAAACTGCGCATAAGACAACGATGTTTCCAATTGTCTTGTCTTAATTCCAAAATCCTCGATCGTCAATTTTTGGGTTTCACTCCAATACTTATAATCTTTGTTGTCCTGGCCAAAGGAAGCATTGTAAGTAAATAAACCCGCCAGGATTACTAATAAAGCCTTGTTTAAAAATTTCATTCCTTTAAAAATTTATCAACTGGAGTCTTAGGGAAAAAGCAGAAGCCTACAATTTTTTCTGCCTTATAAACGAAGCAGTCAAAGCTGCAAGTCCGGCGATAAGCCCCCCAAGCGCTGCAGTTGCCAGGATCAAAAAAGCGGGACTGTCTGTTTTGATAATTACCTGCGATACTTTGTGTGCAAGCAAATGATCATTCTGGCTGCTTTTTATAAAACTCAAGATACCCCACAAGAGCGCTATTGCAAGGAAGCCGCACAAGAATGATCTGCCCGGCCCTTGCGGAATGAGTACCACCATGCCGAATGAAACTATCGCAATGCTCCACCAGGGTAAGTACAAACAGGCCGCAAAACTTAGTAAGGCTATTAGGAGAAGGGAGACGAAAAATTTCATTATTAAAAGGTTTAGGGTTTAGAAGTTTAGAAGTTTAGGGTTTAGAAGTTTAGGGTTGAGGGTTTATGGTTTAGGGTTATGTGATTTCAAAACATCTTGTAAGTAGAAAGAACCTGATTGACTATGAACAATTAACTATAAACCACTCACCCCGTCCGAACGGCATCCAGCCGGGCGGGCATTGAACATTGACAATTCACCATTTACAATTGACCATTGACAATTCACCAATCCACTAATCAACTAACCTCTTCCACTAAAACTCATCTTCCATTTCACCCTCGGATCTGCGGTTTCAGATTTTGTCATCATCCATAAAGAATAATATTTTCCTGCGGCCCAGTCGCTTATAAAATTATCGTAGAACCTGCTGCCGGGGTTACCGCTTTGCCCCCCGGGGTAAATGCCGAAAGCTTCCGTTTGTGGCGTAAGACTCACTACCATGCGCCAGCTCGGGCCATGATTTTCCCGGGTGGCATTGATGATGTTATTGCCGCCACCAATGGCGAGATTGGCCCGGCTAAACGCAGGAATTTTGGTGAGGTGTGCCACGGTAGTTCCTTTGTATTTTGCCCACTCCAGTTTGCCTTTCTTTTCCAGGTCTGCCAAATCTTTTACAGCATTTTTAAAAGCAAGCGTGGTCATGTCTGCAAGGGTTTCGGTGGCAGAGGTATTGATGTCATCCAAAAATTTATAAGCAGAGTCTCTCAACACCGCCTCCAGCAAAGTGCTCTCAAAAGGTTTTTGTATGGGCTGCGGAGCTTTGGCAAATTCATCATCAAAAACAACTGGTTTAAATTTCTCCCAGGTAAGCACAAAAACAGTAGCGCCGGTAGAAGTGATGTCGTTGCGCAAATCCCAATTTTGTAATAAAGAAAAATATTTGTTGTCTTCTGCGGACAACGCAGCGGTATTGATATTCTTGAGGAAAATGGGTCGGGCCATTTCTGCAAACACATTATAATTATCTGTCTGCATCGTCATCATATCCTGCGGCGTCACCTGCTGCATGGCGGCGA
>JAYTBG010000184.1:0-23356 GCA_043737055.1 Chitinophagaceae bacterium
GTAGCCGATGGCCATCCCATTTTTCTTTCACTTCGTTGGGCCGAACCAAGACGAGCACTTCCCTAAATTTCGGGTCGGTGTTGCCGGGGTACAAAACAAGCATGCTATCTTCCTGTTCTATGCCAGTTAGCCAAATGAGATCCGAGTTTTGTTTAAACTTATAAAGCTGGTCTGCATTTGTAGGCAGCTCGTCGTTGCTGTTAAAAATAGCGATGGCATTGTCGTCCATCTGGGCAACAAAACGCTTACGATTCTGAACAAAAATTTCTTGATTAAGCGGCAGATATTTCATAAAACTAAATTTGATTGGTAAACGGCACTAAATGCAGGAGTATGAAAATAGCGATTTGTAATATACGTTTTAAAATTTTTGACTCTTCTGTTCACTTGATTGAAAAATAAAAAATTATACATGGCATTTAATAGAAAGGCCCAATGATAGAATCGTATTTAAAATTTGCCGGAGTACCATAACGATTTTATAAAAAAATCAAATGTAGTTTAAAAAATGTGGTCATTTCACGTAGACCTCGGGCTAAGGCATAACATATTGATAACCTACCTTTGAATTCTAATCAAAAAGCTTGCTATGTCAGTATCTACGATGCTTGAAGCCCCTATACGGGCTTTGGGTGAATTGGGGCTATCTAACTCCCAAAACATCCACTATCAATTACCTCCCCAACAACTGGTTGAACAATCCCTTAAAAGAGGGGAAGCAACACTTAACGATACCGGTGCCCTCGTAATTAAGACTGGCCAATTTACTGGTAGAAGCCCCAAGGACAAATTTATTGTGAAGGATCAATTGACGGCTGATACCGTGGACTGGAACGATTTTAATATTCCGATTGAAGAAACGTATTATTTAAAACTCAAGGAAAAATTATTGAATTATTTATCTGCCAAGGACATTTGGGTAAGAGATTGTTTTGCCTGTGCAGATGATAAATATAAGCTGAGCCTAAGGGTTATTAATGAGCAACCCGCACATAATCTTTTTTGTTATAACATGTTTTTACGGCCAGAGGAGCATGACTTGGAAACCTTTGCTCCCAGTTGGCATATCATACAGGCGCCTGGCTTTAAGGCTGACCCAGCTACGGATGGTACACGGTCAGAAAATTTTGCAATCATCAGCTTTACGCATAAGACAATTCTCATTGGTGGCACAGGGTACACCGGCGAAATGAAAAAAGGCATATTCACAATGCTCAACTTTGTGCTCCCGGTAAGGGCCAACGTTTTAAGCATGCATTGCAGTGCTAATGTAGGTAAGGATGGTGATACAGCTATTTTCTTTGGTTTGAGTGGTACAGGAAAAACCACTTTGAGTGCAGACCCTAATCGTATGCTAATTGGAGACGATGAACATGGTTGGACCAACGATGCAGTGTTTAATTTTGAAGGTGGCTGCTACGCCAAAACAATTGACCTAAGTGAGGAGAAAGAGCCCGAAATTTTTAATGCCATCAGACCCGGGGCATTGGTAGAAAATACCAACTTTTTTGATGGCACCAACAAGATTGATTTCAGCAATAAGGCCATCACAGAAAACACCAGGGTGAGTTATCCCCTTTACTTCATTAGCAATGTATTGCAACCTTCAATTGGTAAGACACCGAAGAATATATTTTTTCTAACTGCAGATGCCTACGGTATTTTGCCGCCTATAAGCAAGCTTACGGCAGGCCAAGCCATGTATCAGTTCATAAGTGGTTATACGGCAAAGGTAGCAGGCACCGAAGCTGGTGTAACAGAACCAAAGGCCACCTTCAGTGCCTGCTTTGGTGCGCCTTTTCTTCCGCTACACCCAGGCAAATATGCTGCGATGCTCGGAGAGAAAATGAGGGAACATAAAGTAAACGTCTGGATGATAAACACAGGATGGAGCGGTGGTCCTTATGGCGTAGGGCAACGGATGAAACTCGCCTACACTCGTGCCATGATCACTGCAGCATTGGACGGGAAACTAGATAAGGTAGACTACGTGGCACACAGAACTTTTGGCATGATGATGCCCGTTGAATGCCCCAACGTTCCGAAAGAATTGTTGAGCCCAAGATATGCATGGGCCGACGAACATGAGTATGATAAAAAGGCAAAAGAGCTCGCTGCTATGTTTATCAAAAATTTTGAAAAATATGCCAGCGGTGTAGACGATGAAATATTAGCTGCTGCACCTGTAGTGTAGCTCAGGAAAAATAAACGAGAAAGGCTCCCACATCGATGGGAGCCTTTCTCGTTAAAATTGATTTAGGTAACGTCTTTTCAAACGGGAGCCAGTGCTAAAAAGTCATTTCTTTTACACTTTCACTCACAGTTAATTTACCATTCGTTTTTGCTTTTACTTCTTCTACCGTAACCCCCGGTGCGGTCTCTAACAAAAGGAACCCGGCTGGTGTAATTTCCAACACAGCAAGATCGGTAACAACTTTCTTTACGCATTGAACACCGGTGAGAGGCAACGAACAAGTAGCCAAAAGTTTGCTTTCCCCTTTTGGATTTGTGTGCATCATTGCAACGATGATATTTTTAGCACTAGCAACGAGGTCCATTGCTCCACCCATCCCCTTTACCATCTTTCCTGGAATTTTCCAGTTAGCAATATCTCCATTTTCACCCACTTCCATCGCACCAAGTACAGTGAGGTCTACCTTGCCAGATCGAATCATGCCGAAACTAAGTGCGCTATCGAAAAATGCAGAACCCGGTAATGTTGTGATCGTTTGTTTACCGGCGTTGATAAGGTCGGCATCTTCATGGCCTTCTTCAGGAAATGGTCCCATGCCTAATAAGCCGTTCTCACTTTGCAACACAACATTGATTCCATTAGGTATATAGTTAGCAACAAGAGTGGGAATACCAATGCCGAGATTTACATAAAACCCATCCTGTAATTCTTTTGCTATTCGTTGAGCTATCTGATATTTGTCTAAAGCCATAAAGAAAGAATTTGATAATGGGATAATGTGATAATTTTTCCAGAAAGTTATGGAGACGCTAATTCACTCTTGGTTTGTTTTATGAAATCTTAGATGCCTTCACTATCATAACAATTATAAATTATCGAATTGTCTAATTAGCCAATTTTCCTGGTGGTTCTTTGTTCTATTCTCTTTTCATAATTAGTCCCTCTAAAAATACGGTGCACAAATATACCGGGCGTATGAATGTGGTTAGGATCTAGTGTTCCGGCGGGCACCAATTCCTCTACTTCAACAATGGTGATTTTTCCGGCCATTGCCATCAAGGGGTTAAAGTTGCGGGCTGTGTCTTTGTAAATCAGGTTTCCCTCAGTATCCCCTTTCCATGCTTTTACCAATGCGAAGTCTGCATCAAAAGCAAGTTCAAGCAAATAATCTTTTCCATTAAAGTTCCTGATCTCTTTTCCTATGCCGACTTCGGTACCAACTCCTGCCGGAGTAAAAATTGCAGGCATTCCGTATCCCGCTGCCATGCAACGTGTAGCAAGCGTGCCTTGCGGAATAAGTTCAACCTCTAACTCTCCACTTAGTAACTGCCTTTCAAACTCTGCATTTTCGCCGACATAAGAAGCAATCATTTTTCTTACCTGCCGCTTTTGCAACATAAGACCAATTCCAAAATCGTCAACTCCAGCGTTGTTGGATATGCAGGTAAGCATTGTAACTCCTTTCTTAACTAATGCTGCAATGCAATTTTCTGGTATACCACAAAGGCCGAAGCCACCAAGCATCAATGTTGCGCCATCAGGGATATCAACAACTGCATCTGCAGCGGTGTCATAAACTTTTTTCATGGTGCTATTGTATCTTTCTTTTTCTTGAGCAAAATGGGTTTTGTGCTATCCCGCACTGCATCCTTCTTTTTTTCAATTTCTTTCCTGTTTTGTTGAAGTACTGCAAGGCTATCCTGTGATGCCTTTTTCTTATTTGCAATATCTATTTTGCTTTGCTGGCGCACAGCCATGGTATCTAACATCTCTTTCATCAAGGTTGGATGGTTGAGATAATAGTCGTAGCTCTCGTAAAATTCTTCTTTGGAAAGTTTATGCAGCAGAAAAATATCTTCTTGAAGTCGGGCATTTTCTTTGACAGCATTTCGATTAGTATCACTCCTTACTAATTCGTTGGCATACACATCGGCACGAATGTAGTCCCAATAAACCGCCTGCATTTGTTCAATGTCCATTACGCTTTTGGGAACCTTCGAATCTGAACAAGATGTAATTCCGAATAGCAAAACACAAATAGATAATACAATAGGAGTCCTCATTTTAATTGTTCCTTGTAAGTGACCGCATTTGTAAGGTCAAGCTTTTGAAGTAGCTCTGACGCCCTCGCCTTTTCAATCGGAGCCGCCTTAGAAAATATTTTTATCAACTCCGTAGATTTCCCCTGAAAGAAAAATTGGTTGATCATGGTATTAGGATTCTCGCTGTTGAAGTTACTCAGCAGATTTAGAACATTGAGCATCTCAACCCGGGTAGCTTTTTCATCATCATACATTCTATCCATACCTAACCTGTAATAATTGTAGTACACATCATGCATTATATTATACCGGCTGTTGAGCATATTTTCCACCAGCCAATACCTATTTCTTATGCCATCAAAAGCTTTCCACCCGCTAATGCCTCTTCCATCTGGTGCGTTGTTCACAATGTTTTGCGCTTTTTGAAAGTGCATGTCACCGCCTTTGGGCGAAAAGGAAAGGTTATCGAATGCTAAAACCAGGTTAGCATAATAGGCCAATACTGCTGTAAGGTTTGAAACCAACGCATCTGAACCGGACACCCTGTTGTCGTTAAATTCTATAATTTGAAATTCTGTGTATTTAAAGATAACATTGTCGTCTTTAAAATTAATAAGTGGTGAAAGATAGCTGCTGTTAAAAACCGGCCTTGCAGCTTGAACAGTAAGCGAAGCGGCATATACATTGGTTTCTGACGTTTCCTCAAGATTCAGCAAAAAATTACAGTCAATTTTTTCACTTACAGCATAGGGTTCGCTGGACCACTTTCTGTTGTTCAGAAAATTGTTTAAAGCGGTTTGCAGTGTTAAAAAGGCACTTTTGTTTACGGTGTTGGTTATCCTAGTTGCTACCACTGTTACCCTCGCATTTAATTCCTGCGCTTGGGCAAATGATAAAGAAAATGAGAAGCAAATAATTATAATAATTTTGTTCATCTCTTGTGGTTGATAATGGTATTAATGATATCTGCTGCAACTGCCGTTTTTGATTTAGTATCGAAGTTATGCCGATCTCCGTCTTTCGAAAAGATAGATATTTTGTTAGTTTCCTTTCCAAAACCTGCACCCGCATCCCTCATGGAATTAAGTACTATAAAGTCAGCATTTTTTCTTTTCAATTTCTCTAGGGCATTATCTGTTTCATTTTCGGTTTCCAATGCAAAGCCAACTAGCACTTGATTGGTCTTTTTAAGTTCACCCAATTTTGCCAGTATATCTTTTGTTTTTTTTAATTTAAGAGTTATCTCCTCTCCTGATTTTTTTATTTTATTTTCTTCCGTCGCTATTGGCGTGTAATCTGCCACTGCCGCACTCATAATTGCCCAATCCACCGTTTCAAAATGGGCAATGGCTGCGGTGTACATTTCCTCTGCTGAGGTTACCTGGATAACATCGAAGCCAGCCGGAATAATTTCAGAAACCGGCCCGATAATCAATGTAACCTGCCCTCCTCTTTTTTGAATTTCCCGTGCCAGCGCTATCCCCATTTTACCTGAAGAGGCGTTGCTGATATATCTAACCGGGTCCAGCGCCTCATGGGTGGGGCCCGCTGTAATTAATACCTTCTTGCCATCCATTGTAGCTTTTTGATCAAAGAAATTATGCAACCAACTTAACATTTCCTCAGGCTCGGCCATACGCCCCGGTCCAACCAGACCACTTGCCAGTTCTCCGTGATTGACCTGAAGTATATGATTACCATACGACTGCAGCGTAAGCAAGTTAGCCCTAGTTGAAGGATGCAACCACATATCTTCGTCCATTGCAGGGGCGACTGCTACAGGACAAGTAGCCGACAAATACACTGCCGACACCAGGTTGTCACAAATCCCTGCTGCTATCTTAGCCAATGAGTTGCAACTAAGCGGAGCAACAATCATTATGTCAGCCCACCTGCCCAACATTACATGATTTGTCCACGATTCGTCGGTGTACAATTCGTAAAATACTTTGTTGCGGGAAAGCGTACTTAAGGTGAGTGGGGTTATAAAATGGGTCGCAGCATCTGTCATTATAACTTTGACCTCAGCGCCCTCTTTAATCAGTAGCCTTACAACTGTAGCAATTTTATAGGCGGCGATGCTACCAGTAACAGCGATTAAAATTTTTTTATTGGATAGCATAAAAGAAAAACGACGGTGGTAAGACCGTCGTTAAAAATATGATTTCTTATTTAAAAGAATCTGTAAAGTTGTTAATTGTTAACTAAACAAATCCTCTTCGCTTTTGCGATGATAGATCTTGTCTTCCAGAAATTCTGTTGTGGCTAACAGGGCCGGATTGGGCATACGTTCGTAAGCACGTGAAATTTCAATCTGCTCTTTGTTTTCATGAATCTCTTCAAGGCTGTCTGTGTGGCTAGCAAATTCCTCCAATTTATTATGCAGCTCCTCTTTGATCGTAATATTAATCTGGTTGGCCCTTTTGGAAATGATATTGATAGACTCGTACAAATTGCCAGTCTTATCTTTTAGCTCAGATAATCTTTTTGGTTCTACAGAAGAACTTGTATTACCGCTTAACTGTCGACGAATTTTGCTCATTTTGGATTTCTTTAATTTGAATTTTACTTAATGCATTATATTCTTCAGCTTCTTTTAAAAATTTGCTTTCCGGGTATCTTTCGGCAAAGTCAATGTACTCCCCTATCACTTTTTCATAACGCTCAACTTGCTTGTCAATATAGCTCATCTTTGCAAACTTAAAATATGACTTGATAACCATCAACTTATACTCTTCGCCTTTTGGCGATTCGGGATATTTATTTAGAAGCGTCGTAAAAGACAGGGCAGCAGCTCTATACCTTTCAAGATTATAATAAAGTTGAGCAGACCTAAAATCTTTTTGTTCCAGCTTAGCCCTACTTGCGTCTATTATATCTGTCGCATCCTTATTTCTAACAGAGGTCGGATGTGTATTAATAAAGCTCTGCATCATATTCATGCTCTTAACTGTGTTCACCTGCTCGAGCTCCAATTTAGGACTTCTTTTATAATAGCTAAAAGCCCTCATATAATCTACTTCCTCTGCCCTGGCACTAGTAGGAAAAACCTCCAAATAACCTTTGAATAGATTTTCAGCATCGCTGTATAGCCCCTGGTAGTAGAAACAGTACGCATACTTATAATAAAGGTCTTCAAATTTCTGTGTCCCTTTGTATACAGGAAAAAGACTTTCATATAGCTGCTGGGCTAGCCGATACTTCTTTTTGGCGTAATACTCATCTGCCTTTGTAAGCTTGTACTCAACATCCTTACTTTTTTCCACCTTGCTGTATTTACTGCAAGAAAAAAGAAGACAACCAAGTAAAATAAAACTTAAAAATGCTTTAGTAAATTTCATACAGAGTTGCAAAACTAATAGTTTTTTGGCGAAAATGAACCTTATTACTTTCTTTTCCAAAACCCCACCGTTAATGATAGTTTAAAGATCTTAAAAAAAGTAAACCCTCCATCTCTGGAGGGTTTACTTTATGCATTTATTCTAAATGATTAGTTTGCTTTAATATCGATTGTGTTTTTATCACCACCACCAACTTCTGCATTTGTCGAGATCCTGTCAGTACTTATTCCTTCAGTTTCTACCAGATAGTTACGGATCATATCCAATCTTTTCTGAGCAACTGCCTGAGAAGCTTTAGAAGCTTCCGGGTAGCCATTCACTGTGATGTTACAGTTAGGGTTAGCCTTCAATTTAGCAGCAGCAGTAGAAAGTAAAGCTTTTGCATCACTATTTAATGAAGTACCGTTACCCGTAAATGAAACACTAGGATAGTCAGAAGGACAAGCTCCTGGTTGTGTACCTGATACCATATTCTTGCAGCACTCGGGCTCAGGACATTTACCAACACCATCTGCATCAACTGGCTGACACTCTGTAGGAGTAATCAATTGCTTGTCTTTGCTATCTGGAACACCATCGCCATCTGTATCAAGACTCACACCATGTGTATCAACAGGCGTGCCTGCTGGAGTATTTGGCTCACGATCTAATTGATCAATTACGCCATCACCATCTGTGTCATCCAAAATTGGTTTTGGAAGTTTCATGTGCTTTGGATTGTTCAATTCGCTGTATGCATAATCTAATGGATTCAACCACCACAACGGCTCAACAGATTTAGATCCAAGATTGAAATTTAAACCAAGTGAAAGGTAGTTATAAGAATCCCAGTTTCCTGTAAGAACTGCATCACCCCTTGGGTGCTCCTGCCACTGCTGACCATCTAACAAATCATCTTTGATGAAAGTGTGACGATTTTCCAGAGCAAGATTGATTCTTTTACCCAATTTGAAAGCTACACCGGCAAGAGCTGTTGTAGAAAATCTCAACGTTTTATCATCGCCTAATGTTGCACGACGAGTGCCTTGATTTTGAGCAGGTGTTTCGTAAGAGTCATCCATGTTATCTTTCAACTGATCCAGGACATCTTTTCTGTCCTCATAATTTCCTCCTCGGATGCCTGAAAACAAAGATCTGTAAGAAGCCCCATTTTCATCTAAGGCATTGACCATTACTTCGTATGCAGTGGCGCCTATACCAGCACCAATATAAAATACGTAGCTAGACTTCTGTTTGTGAAAACGGACGTTGTTTAAAGTGATAATTCCTTGTAAACTCAGATCCTGTGTTTTATTCTTATAGTTGTAATATACAACGTCTTGGGTTTGAGATTGCTGACCACCAAAACCAAACCGGTTCTCAACTGTGCCAGCACCATTTCTCTGTACAGAGGCGTACTTATCCCATGCAGTATTTTTTGCAAAGTTTTCAGATCCATTCCAATTAAGACCTTTTGCAGTCCCATTCAAATATTGCAACCTCATGGAAAAAACATACCCAAAGGCCTTTCTTAAATGAGCAGCAAATCCTAAAGTGGGGAATTTTGTACTTACATCGCCAATTACATTAAACGCTCCGCCAGAAATACCAAATTCCAGCATATTGCGAGGCTTTGCCGGGAAATTATATGAATTGTTCCAAAATTCGTTTTGCTGAGGCATGCTCTTGGAAGAGATTACAGACGAATCAAACACGTCGTATCCACTTTGAGACTGTGCTAAAGCTCCCATTGTAAGGACCATGAAGAATCCTGTTAAAAATAATTTGTACTTGTTGCTTACCATAACTTAATGATTAATAGATTTCTAAATATACGAGTTGATTAGGGACAAAGGTATTTAAACCCCACTTAAATTACAAATTTATTTAGCAATTATTTATGGAGTCTGTACAACACTCTACCCAAAATTATGCCTATATTAAGATGCGGCTGTGTCTCCATACGCTGCACGTAACATTTTAGTAACCTGATAATTTAATTTTTTATCGAAGTCGTGTTCCTTAAATTGCCACTTCTAAGCTATGAAGTTTGTCACCGATATAATTGGTCCTGAGTTAAAAATTTTTGAGTCTAAGTTTTCTGACGCTGTCAAAAGTAATACTGCCCTTCTTGACAGTATCATGAAATACATCATCAAAAGAAAAGGTAAGCAACTAAGGCCAATGTTTGTTTTTCTTAGCGCCAAATTACATGGAGAAATCAATGAGAAAACTTACCGGGCCGCCGCACTCGTTGAGTTACTTCACACAGCCACTCTGGTCCACGATGATGTTGTGGACGAAGCCTTTGAACGGAGAGGCTTCTTTTCTATCAATGCTATTTGGAAAAACAAAATAGCTGTCCTGGTTGGTGACTATCTCCTATCTAAGGGTCTGCTCCTTTCAACCACTAACGAAGATTTTAAACACTTGCACATACTATCTGATGCGGTCAGGCAAATGAGTGAAGGAGAACTGCTGCAAATTGAAAAATCAAGGAAGCTAAATCTTGATGAAGACATTTATTTCGAAATAATTAAAAATAAAACAGCCTCATTACTTTCATCTGCTTGTGGAGTGGGCGCATACAGTACCACCGGGGATGAAGCCATCACCGAAAAAATGAAATTATTTGGTGAAAAAGTGGGCGTTGCCTTTCAGATTAAGGATGATTTATTTGATTATGGCTCTGCAGATATTGGTAAACCAACTGGTAACGATATTAAAGAAAAGAAACTAACGCTTCCACTGATTTATACACTTAACAAAGCAGATCGGGCAACAAAACAGCGCATCATTTATACTATTAAAAATAACAATAAAGATCCTCAAAAAGTAAAAGAAATTATTGCTATGGTTTCCAAAAGTGGAGGCATTGAATACACTGAACAAAAAATGTTTGCATATCGTGATGAGGCCCTGGCAATTTTAAATTCTTTTCCTGACAGCCCTGTACGGAAATCGCTGGAAGAATTAGTTAGATTTACGACTGATAGAAAATACTGATGTTGAAAAAACGTTGGACAATATTACCTTCCTACGAAGAGCAATCGGCTCGTCTAAGAAAGGATCTTAAAATCTCCCCACATTTGTGCGCTATACTTGTGCAACGGGGCATGTTGGATTTTGAATCAGCAAAGTCCTACTTCAGACCGAGTTTGGACATGCTGCCTAGCCCCTGGTTGATGAAGGATATGCAACTCGCTGTAGACCGAATTCTTTTTGCAATCGGGAACAACCAAAAAATTCTTGTTTTTGGCGACTACGACGTAGATGGCACCACTTCAGTTGCATGTATGTACCAGTTTCTCGTTTCAATTTACACAAAGGAGAACATTGAATTCTATATTCCACATCGATATAGGGAAGGTTATGGAGTAAGTAAATTGGGAATTGACTATGCGGCTGCAAATCACTTTGAATTAATTGTTTGTCTTGACTGCGGCATCAAATCCGTTGAACTTATAAATTATGCAGCTTCCCTTGATATAGATTTTGTTGTTTGTGACCACCACTTGCCGGGAGAAACTTTACCAAACGCTGTAGCGATACTCAATCCAAAACAAAGCGACTGCAATTATCCGTACAAGGATCTTTGTGGCTGTGGTGTTGGCTTCAAATTAATTTCTGCGCTTGCTGAAACACTTAATCTACCGGAAGAGTGTGTGTTTACATACCTTGATCTCACAGCCACTGCTATTGCGGCTGATATTGTGCCGATGACCGGTGAGAACAGAATTCTTGCATATTATGGGCTTGAACAGATAAACAAGTGCCCCTCGGCAGGAATCAAAGCATTGATTCAGTTGTCTGGTTTGCAAGGAAAACTTCACATAACAAACGTGGTATTCGCCATTGCACCCCGGGTAAATGCCGCTGGCAGAATGGATGATGCTAAAACAGCAGTCCAAATGTTTGTTGAAAAAGATTTTAGTAAAGCACTAGAACTGGCAGAAATGCTGCATTCGCATAACACAGATAGAAAAGAGGCCGACAGTAGTATTACTGAAGAAGCACTTGCAATGATCGAACAGGATTTAGAAGCATCCAGTAAAAAGTCTTCAGTAGTTTATAAAGAACATTGGCATAAGGGCGTAGTTGGAATCGTTGCATCAAGGTTGATAGAGCATTATTACAGACCAACTGTAGTGCTTACACACAATGATGGTATTGCAACCGGTAGCGCAAGAAGCGTTTCAGGCTTTAATCTTTATGAAGCAATCTACCAATGTCGTGAATATCTTCTGGCGTATGGCGGGCACTTTGCTGCAGCAGGACTTTCTATGCTCCCTGAAAATGTTGATGCCTTCCGATTAAAATTTGAAGAGGTCGTGGCCGCTGCTATCGAAGACCATTTATTAATACCAGAAATAAAGATCGACGCAGAAATAAATTTTGCAGATATCACTGACAATTTTTACAACATCATTTGCCAAATGGAACCGTTTGGACCAGAAAATATGAGGCCCACTTTTCTTGTGAGTGCTGCAATAGATACAGGATTTTCCAAGATTGTAAAGGAGGCACATCTCAGAGTGGTGGTAAGGCAGCATGATAAAACTTTCACAGGTATTGGTTTTAACATGGCTGAAAAATTTGAGTTGTTGAACAACCATCAACCGGTTGATATTGTCTTTACCATAGATCAAAATGAATGGAATGGAAATAAAACTCTTCAACTAAAAGTGATAGACATCAGAGCCTCCCTCACAACCCTAATAGAGTGTCAATAGTTCTACAAATCTATTGAACATCCTCAGTTCAAACATCCTGTTTAACTAAACACATGCGAGTTTTAGCTTACTTAAAATATTTCGTCTACCTCGTACGCAATTGGGATTTAAAAATTGCCTGGCACATTATTTTTCTGGAAATAAAAGGTGAAAAGAAATACGGTATTCGTACCACCGGTGCTGAAGATTTAAATAGCCTTGAAGAAAAAGGGATAGACACTGACCACTCCCACATTTACATGCCCGCCAGCTATGATCTGCTGGAAGAAGTTTTTACAAAAATAGGAGTAACAAACTGCAAACATTTGCTCGACATTGGCTGTGGCAAAGGACGGGTGCTGTGCGTGGCCGCAAACATGGGGGTTACAAAAGTTTCCGGCATAGACTTTTCTAAAGAGTTTTGCGCTGACGCAAATGAAAACTTACTTACTACCCAGCATCGGTTAAAAGACACTCAATTTAAAATTTACAACAATGATGCTTTTTATTTCGAGATTACGCATGACGTAGATTGTATTTTTATGTTCAATCCTTTTGATGAAATCATCATGAGTGGCGTGGCAGAAAACATTGAAACGAGCCTTGAGAAACATCCCCGGAAAATGACAATTATCTATTTCAATCCCATGCAAAAGCATC
Organism: Chitinophagaceae bacterium; assembly: GCA_043737055.1. Taxonomy (GTDB): domain Bacteria; phylum Bacteroidota; class Bacteroidia; order Chitinophagales; family Chitinophagaceae; genus Ferruginibacter. The sequence goes on from JAYTBG010000184.1 coordinate 12,929, forward strand.
TTTTTTTAGACCTCGGTTATAAGGTAATCTATCAACAAAAAAAATTGACCTACCTCGATGCTGTGGTACTAACAAAAAGCCCCGGCCATAGCCAGGGCTAATGTATTTATTCTTACAATTTCTAATTCTTATTTTCCATCAAGTCTACACTCCTACTGATAAATTCTGTTAGATTTTTACCGGTGAGTAAGCCTTGCGACAGCAAAGCAAGGTCGCCAAGATTTTTCACCAACTTCTGTTGCTTATCTGATGCTTGTTCTGCAAGGATGCTTCCAAAAATGGGATGATTTCCGTTGATGGTAAGATTCACTTCGTCTGGCATCTGGGCATAAAATGCTGCCATGCCACCTCCCACTGCTGCCATATCTTTCATTCTACGCATTTGCTCAGGGCGTGTAGCCGTTACCGGTGGAGCATCTGTACTTAGACCTTTTACTTCTACATTAATATGCAAACCCTCTTGTGGCTGTTCAAACAAAGTCTTTAACTTCTCAGCGTCTTCTTTGCTTAGAATACTTTCCGCAGAGTCTGTTTTATCAATCAGGTTATCAGCAATGTCAGCATCCACTCTTGTAAACACAGCGTCCGACCATTTCATTTCTACACTGTTTATAAAAGCCGCATCCACAAGGGTTTCCATTTTAACCACGGTATAGCCCTTGGCCACTGCCTGCTGAATGTACGCATCCTGCTGTACCGGATTGGTAGTGTAAAGAATGACCTTCTTGCCATCTTTATTTTTTTGATTGGAGGCTGTAGCAGCCTTATATTCTTCAAGCGTATAAAATTTATCAGCACTGTCTTGCATCACAAAAAACTTGTTGGCTTTATCCAAAAATTTATCGTCAGTCATCATACCATACTTCACAAAAAGACCCAGGCTTTCCCACTTCTCTTCAAAGGCCTTCCGGTCGGTATTAAAAATCTCTTCCAGTTTATCAGCCACTTTTTTGGTGATGTGGGCATTTATCTTTTTTACATTAGGATCGCCTTGCAAGTAGCTGCGACTGACATTTAGTGGGATATCGGGACTATCAATAACACCATGCAACAGCATCAAAAATTCTGGTACAATATCCTTCACCTCATCTGTAACAAAAACCTGGTTACTGTAGAGTTGAATTTTATTTTTTTGTATTTCGTAGCTCTGTTTTATTTTAGGGAAATATAAAATTCCGGTAAGATTAAAAGGATAATCTACGTTAAGGTGTATCCAGAATAACGGTGTTTCGCTGTAAGGGTATAATTCCCTGTAAAAATTTTCGTAGTCTTCTTTGCTTAGCTCAGAAGGCTTCTTTATCCAGGCGGGATGTGGATTATTAATAGACTTCGCAACAACAGGCTCTTCCCCTTCTTTGAGTTCTGCAACAACTTCGTTAGCAACGCTAAAGAAGATAGGCACAGGGAGGAATTTGCAAAACTTCTCCAGTGTTTCTCTTACTTTATGTTCTTCTAAAAACTCCTGGCTCTCTGCATTAAGGTGCATTACAATTGTCGTTCCTCTTTCAGTCTTCACAGTTTCTTCCAAAGTAAATTCAGGGCTTCCATCACACTCCCATCTCACGGCAGGAGCCTCTTCTCTGAAGCTTTTACTAAACACCTCTACTTTATCACTCACCATAAAAGAGCTGTAAAAACCCAATCCAAAATGACCTATGATATTGGCTTCATTCTGGCCTTTATATTTTTCCAAAAATTCTTCGGCGCCACTAAAGGCTACTTGGTTAAGGTATTTATCAATCTCCTCTCCTGTCATACCCACGCCTTTGTCTGTTATAGTCAAGGTCTTCTTATCCTTGTCTATAACTACATCTATTCGAAGCTCGCCAAGCTCGCCTTTTGCTTCCCCGATAGAAGAAAGTGTTTTAATTTTTTGAGTCGCATCCACTGCATTACTGACAAGTTCACGGATAAAAATGTCATGCTCACTGTATAAAAACTTCTTAATTATAGGGAAAATGTTTTCCGTTTGTACCCTGATATTTCCTTTTTGCATATAAATCTTGTTTTATAAATTTTCTAGTTAGCTGTTCGCAAAAGCAGTACCACATGTAATAACGGAAAATCTGTCAGGCAAGCTGCTAAAAAAATGCCCTTACTGTAAATAAGAAATGCCCTCTGGAGAAGGCATTTCTTATAAAGCAAAATGTAAAAATTAATTCTTGATAAACTTCAAATTCTGTGTAGCGGTGCCGTCACTCAGGTGAATGATATAAATACCACTTCCCATGCTTACCAGCCGCTTGTTGAGTTGTTGATTTATCTGGAACAAAGACCCTTTAAAGGTTATGGTCAACTGCCCGTTGCTATTCATAAGTTTCGCAACATAAAATTCTGAGGGGCTATTGCTGGTGATACTTACAATATTTACAACAGGATTCGGGAACAACGTCATAACTTTTTTATCAGTTCCCCCAAATGCAACAGACACTATTGGCGAATAAACAACCCTTCCATCGTAATCAACTTGCCTGAGCCTGTAAAAGTTCCGTCCTGCAACCGGGAAAGAATCAATAGCATCATACACGGCGCCATTCAAAGCATTGAGAGCATTTACTTTGCTTAAGTAACTAAAATTTATAGCATTCTTCGATTTCTCCACGATAAAATGGCTACTATTTTGTTCGCTGGCTGTTTGCCATTTGACCAGCACGTTACTTCCTCTTGCAACTGCACTTAAATTACTAAGAGCAACAGGAACTACCGCTGCAAAATTAAACCTTGAGTATACAGGTAAATGATCCGAGGATGTTGTTGCATTATAACTACTTATATAACTTCTCGGATCTTCAATGTCTGTGGAAGTAGAAATATAATTTGCATTGAGCTCATTTGAAATTGCTATGTGATCTATGAGCCCTGTGCCACCAATAAAGCTTACTCTCCCTGCTACATCCAGTGGGAATGTCAAAACGTTGTAATTGGCATCGTCTACAAAAGGTTTGTACGGCGAGTTTGGAGAACTTGTATAAATAGATCCAGATACACGGTCATTATAATCTCCAACTATCATCACGAGATCATTAGCATAGTAAGCATCCAGTGAATCTTTCAAAACCTTCACATCGTAAACTCTCCTGTTGTAACTGCCCGCATCAGAGGCCGATTTTGCATGAATAACCACCATCCTAACTCGTTTGGTGACACCTTGGATTGTAACATCAAATGTACCCATGTATGGCAGCCTGCCTGAGGCCCAAAAGCTTTGTGGGCTTCCCCCTGGATAAAGGGGTAACTTTTCCGGAAAGCCGTTTCGTACACTATCATATAAACCCGTAAACATGGCTCTTGCGTCTACAAGAGCGGAGGTCACACTATCGTAGAGGAACCCTACTTTTTGAGGAGGAAAATTAGGATCTGGTAGATCAAATGAATAAGACCACCTTGGTGATAAGACATATTTATGATTGGCTAGTTTAGAAACCAGGGAATCCATTGCTACTTCGTTGGAGACCTCCTCAATACCAGCAATATCTAATTTAAGCCTGTTAAAAACAGTGGCGATATTGGTTACCTGTAAAGCTATTTTCGCTGCTGTCGGGTTATTGGTAGGGTTAGAGCCAAAGAAGCTGAGGTTATAACAACCCGCATCAAAGGTTTCTGATTTTGGATAAGACGTACCTGATAATTGTACCCTGCTAGAATCTAAGCCTGTGCCAGTGAATCGAAGTTTCCCCTCTATTTTCAGTTGCTTTGATGTAGGAGAAAAACGAACAAACAAGTCTGTTAGATTCGTGATAGTTGCTTCAGGAAACGTTAAGGAGGGAGCATAATTAGTACTATCCAATGATAGCTGATAACCAGTTGGAGCAGTGATTGTAACATCCCCATATCCTATTGCTCTCACTGATATTCTCTTCGCTTCAGAATTTGTACCTACAGAGGTTTCGCCAAAATTGATTACTTCGATATTGGTAGAAAGTAAGTTTGTTCGGTTAGTGACGTCTACATCGTCAATTGACCAACGGGCTGCGCCTTCTTCAGCCGAACTTCTATATTTGAACGCAATGTATACATTCGGAAATCCTTTGTATGCTGTTAGATCTATTCCGTCAGAAAGCTTCCACGTGGCGTTGTAAGCAGGAAAGCCGCCGTCTAGCACTGTCCAGCTAGCTACATTAGGATCACCAGCGCCGGAATAATTTGTTGATACCAACAATTCTAAACTTGGACCAGAAAATTCACCTCTGCTCCAGTATTTCAACACTGGAAGATTTACATTTGAAATTTGTAGTGGAGGCGAAATTAGCCAATCCTCATTTTCTTGTGCCCCACTTGAAAAGCCATTTATGTTTACTCCATTGCTATTGTTTCTTCCGAATGTAGTGCATGCCCACACCTGTGCTCCAGAAACACTATAGCTGCTGAATCCATCCCCAGGCGCTCCGCCATTAGCACAAGCATTGAAATTAAAAGCCAGGTTCACTGCATTTATGCCATCGCCGGTTAAGGCAAGTTTTTTATTAGCCGCCCCTGGGCTTGAATGAACAATCGTGTCTTTAAACGTTCCGGTAGCAGCGGGGATAAATTTTACAAATATTGTCTTTGGGCTACCCAGTTCAGCTGCGGGGATCGAAATAGTATTTGAAAAAGGCCCACTTGCATTATCTGCCAATGTATAGTTTGATGTAGAGGTAGACAATGCCACTGGCCCAGTAAGGTTATTGCCAGAGAGGGTATAGGTTATCATCGAGCCACTTCCACCTATGACGGTTGCAGGAAAACTTGTATCACTTGTAGCCAGCATTATATTAGGTGCTGTTGCTGAGATTTTTGAAAGTCCAAAGAGTCGAACGTTATCAATACTGAACGTTCCGCCTGTACTCTCCGCATTAAAACCATAAAACCGAAAAGTAACTGGCGCTGAAAGATTAGTGAAACCTGTTAGAATAATTTTGCTTCCGTTCTCCGCTGTTGTGCTTGCGTCCGCAACCTGGAACACATTCGTAGCTACAACTTGTAAATTTCCATTAGCAGGTGGTGTGAATGCAGAAAGATTGTTGGTGAAGCCATCTATACTAGATCGAACCGCATATTGGCGAACCCCTGTAGAAGACCTTTGTAAGGTGAAAGTAAGCGAATCTAAATCAAGGGTATAATTGGTCCCAGGTGTCAAAATAACCTCGTAATATTTATTAAGGTTGATGGCTCCGGTAAAGCTGTTGCTGCCGTTGATAGCACCTATATCCCAAAGGCTGAAACTAAATCTTCCTCCACCAGAAGAATTGGCACTTAAAGTAGAGGTAGCTGTAAATGAGCTAAACGTTACGCCGGCGAAAATGGGAACAGGAGAAGGATCTGTGCGACCAGTCATATTTGTGACAGCACTAAAATCGTACAAGGCAGTCACATTTTGAGCATTGCCTTTGATAGATAGTAAAACACACAACAGCATTAAGGTACCATGTATAGTTTTTTTCATAATGTATTGATTTTTAATTTCTAGGGAACAAAACTATCGAATTTTCTACCTTAATATTGTGCGGTGAAATGAACTAATTATCAACAATAACATCCCAGGGGGAAATTGAATTTGAGGTATTTAAAATTATTTTCTCACCTGCAACCAGATATATAGATCAAGTATCAGTCTTTAAAAGGCTGAGATGAAAACTGAATACAAATTTTTGCCCTGACTTTGGCTAAAATTCCTCAGGTTAAGAAATTGTTACGGTGCATAACTTTTTGGGAAATGGGATTTTAGAAAAGTTACCAATAATAATTTCGCACTTTATTTACGACTTAAAAAAAATTACCCATGAAAATGAAATGTACGTTTCTTCTACTTTCCGTATTTGCAATCAATTTTGCCATTGCACAAAATTTTACAACAGGCAACCTGGTAGTTTACAGGGCTGGAGATGGCACCGCAGCCCTAACATCGGCGGCCACCGCGGCTTTTTTAAATGAGTATACCCCAACGGGTACCTTAGTAAGAAGTGTGGCCCTTCCTACTGTGGTAGCAGGTGCGAACAAAAGGCTTACTCTAGCAGGAACTGCCGCCTCTGAAGGTTTGCTGTCCCGTTCCTCAGACAAACAATTTTTGATTGCAGCCGGCTATGACGCTGCAGTTGCTACTGCAGGGGTAGTGGCAACTTCTGCTGCCAGGGTAGTCGGCAGAATCTCGGTAGATGGATCAATAGATGCAACAACCGCTTTAACCGATTTTGGCGGCAATCATAGATCAGCAACATCAGCAGATGGTACTGCATTTTGGGTAACCAGCAGCTCCGGTGGAACAAGGTATGCAACTTTGGGAAGCACTACATCTACGCTGCTCAGCACTGCTCCTACCAATGTTCGCCAAGTGAATATTTTTAACGGGCAACTTTACATTTCTTCCGCCTCATCTACATTTTTTGGAATTAGTAGTGTAGGTACAGGTTTACCCACGACGAGTGGACAAACAACCTCGATTTTACCTGGGTTCCCAACAGCGACTGGACCGAGTTCCTATGCCTTTTCTATAAAACCTACAAGCGCAGATATAATTTATGTGGCCGACGATCGGACTACAGCAAGTGGAGGAATTCAAAAATGGACCCTCGCTGGCGGTAACTGGACTTTAACGTATACGGTTACCCCTGGCCTCGGGGTAGGTGTGCGGGGATTATCCGTTAACTGGGCAGGCGCAGAGCCGATAATTTACGCAACGACTACTGATAACAGACTCGTGACAGTAACAGATGCAGGCAGTGCGTCTCCGGTAACAACTTTGGCAACAGCTTCGCTAAACACAGCATTCCGTGGTGTAGCGTTTGCACCAGAAGCCGCAGTAGTACCGGTTAAACTAAATAGTTTTGCTGTTCAAAAATTGGGTAATAGCTTAAGATTATCATGGGCTACTTCACAGGAAGCCAACAGCCTGAAGTTTGTAATTGAAAGATCCTACAACGGTTTGAATTGGGGTACTATCGGAGCAGTTGCAGCAACTGGGAACAGCAATACCATTCGCAATTATAGTTTTGTAGACAGCGCCCCGAGGAAAGGGATTAATTTTTACCGGTTAAATGCGGTTGACAACGATGCAAGGTTTAGCAATTCAGAAGTTAAAAGTGTGTTATTCAGCAAGGCTGATGTAGTGTTGATCACACCAAACCCTGCCAGTAGTTTTGTAAATATTTACATGAGTAAAAACAACATCAGTTTGTCTCAGATAATTGTTACTGATCTCAATGGTAAACTGGTTGAAAGAGTCAGCACTGCAGATCAAACCTACCAACTACGAACGAGCGGATATACCAAAGGAACTTACGTTATTAAGGTAATTGGTTCCGAAAATACCAGCACTCAAAAAGTAATTATTCAATAATTTTTTTTCAAGAAGATGCAACCAAAAACTCCCCGACAAAATCGGGGAGTTTTTTATGTGATCATGTCTACCTCGATAATGTCGATGTCATCATTGGGAACGATTGGATGGTTTTTGAACCTCAAAAAAATATTGCCTGTAGTAATTACATCTTTTTGACAATACACGGCAATTCGTTTCAGACCTAATGCTCTCTGTACATCATCGCCACTCCAATAAAGTTCTCCCACCATGCTACCATCAATATCGTCTTTGGGTGAAGGAATGCCAAGAGATGCTGCTAACAGTTTTAAAGAAGTGTAATTTTTATAATCGCCAAAACGCCAGTATTGAAATGTATCTACAATATTTGTTTCCCAAGGCTTCATGTTTTGAAAATCGAGGTAGCGTGGTACAGGAAGTCCGTTAATGATAAGCCGTCGGCAGATGAAGGGAATATCGAACTCTTTTATGTTGTGCCCCGCAAAACACCATTTATTATTGTTGCTTTCAATTTTATTGATGGTAGTGATAAACTGCTGAAGTAATTTTTTTTCATCATGACCATAAAAAGATTTTACCCTCATGCGCAGGTTTTGCTCTTTGTGGAAATAGGCCATACTGATGCAAATGATCTTGGCAAATTCAGCCATTACACCTGCACGCTGGGGATAAAAGCCGGGTGCATCCACTCCTTCAGGCAAACTGTGTTTTACTTTGTCTGCCCACAGGCTTTGCCATTCGGTGGCCAGCGCATCAAATGAAGGAGATACAGAAGCCGTTTCAATATCAATAATAATCAGATCTTCAGGACGGATTTGTTGCATAGCAGTCTCTTTTGTACAAAGTACAAATTTTCCTAAAACAATTAATAATCTTATCGATGATGCGTGCAGATGGGCTACGAAAATCAAAAACGATTAAAGTGTAACTCCTACAGACAATTGTATAGCCTGATTTTTCCACGTCTGCCTGTCGTCGATGGCATTAATATCGGTGAGACCTAATTTATATCTTGCCCCAAGATTACAAGAGGAAATTGCAACCATAAGCCGCCGATGGCACTCCATTCTGCATTCTTGTAAATGTCACCGTTGCCTTCAAGACTGTCAACAGTTTGTTTGAGTAATCCTCCGTATGCAGGAGGCAATTGAAGTTTTACTTTTTTACTGCTCCCCAGATTAATATTTAATAAAACCGGTACTTCCAGGTAATTGAGCTTGGCTTTTTTTTTGGCCGCCATCTCTAAAAATATCATCATACACAGCTGATGGATCATCTGTAAATTCTGAAGTAGTTTGAACAAAATTTATTTCTGGTTAAATACCAAACCTGTTGCTGAGATTGAACTGCATAAAACCACCGAATTGAAAATTATAATTGAACCCATCTTTATAAGATTCGCCGGTTATTTTATTACTGTTGACACCAGCCTTTGCGCCAAAACGAAAAAAATTTTCATGGTCTATACTTTTTTGTTGAGCTGCGGATGGAAGATTAAATAAAACAAGTAAAATAATAGATGATGGGATTAATTTTTTCATATTCTTCTTTTAGAATAATTTATGGCGCAAAATTAAGGCTGTATTGAGATTGGTTTAATTGATCAAGACAGGTATTCAGTTGAAGTGAGTGACACAACGATGATGCCATATAAATCAAATGTTGGTAACCCAAAACAAAGCCCCGCTCTTTTAAGAACGGGGCTTTACTATCTGAACTTTATACTAAGTACTTCATACTTGTATTTATTCTTCAATCTTCACTTTACCTTTTGCTTTTGCCATAACTTCTTCTGCAATGTTATTAGGCGCAGGAGAGTAATGACTGAACTCCATGGTAGAAGTGGCACGACCTGACGACAAAGAACGCAATTGCGTTACATAACCAAACATTTCGCTCAACGGCACTTTAGCTTTAATAACCTGTACACCATGCTTGCTATCCATACCTTCCAACATTCCACGCCGACGATTTAGATCACCTGTTACGTCACCCATGTACTGATCAGGAGTAAGTACTTCAACTTTCATGATAGGTTCCAATAACACTGGTTTTGCTTTACGGCCAGCTTCACGGTATCCTTGTTTTGCACAAAGTTCGAAACTCATTGCATCACTATCCACCTGGTGAAACGAACCATCAAACACACGTACTTTCATGCTTTCCATTGGATAGCCTGCCAATACGCCTGTAGTCATTGCTGTTTCAAAACCTTTTTGAATGGCAGGAACAAATTCTTTAGGGATTGAACCACCAAATAAACCGTTCACAAACTGGAAATTGCCTTTATTCTTTTCTTTGTCTTTCAAAAATTCTTCGTCTGCTGGCCCGATCTCAAACACGATATCGGCAAATTTACCACGACCACCCGTTTGCTTTTTAAGTGTTTCCCTGTGCTCAATTGAGTTATGAAACGCTTCTTTATAAGCAACCTGGGGAGCACCCTGGTTAATTTCTACTTTAAACTCACGACGCATACGATCTACGATAATCTCCAGATGCAACTCACCCATTCCACTAAGGATGGTCTGACCTGTTTCTTCATCTGTTTTTACTCGAAGAGTAGGATCTTCTTCCACCAGTTTGGCAATAGCCATACCCATTTTGTCAACGTCAGCCTGTGTTTTAGGCTCAATTGCAATAGATATTACCGGCTCAGGGAAAGTCATTGATTCCAATACGATCGGATGATCTTCATGGCACAAAGTATCGCCTGTTTTTATATCTTTAAAACCAACAGCTGCACCGATGTCTCCTGCTTCAATATAATCTACAGGGTTTTGTTTGTTGGCATGCATCTGCATGATACGACTGATACGTTCTTTTTTACCGGTACGGGTATTTAATACATAACTTCCTGCATCTAGACGACCACTATATGCACGGAAGAAAGCCAAACGGCCCACAAAAGGATCGGTCATAATTTTAAATGCCAACGCACTAAACGGTTCTTTAGGATCTGCATGACGAAGTATTTCTTCATCATTATCAGGATTTATTCCTTTAACAGCTTCAATATCTAAAGGACCGGGCAAATATCTTACTACAGCATCCAATGCGGTTTGTACACCTTTATTTTTAAAAGATGAACCACACATCATCGGTATAATAGACATATCAATTGTTGCTTTACG
>JAYTBG010000185.1:0-1749 GCA_043737055.1 Chitinophagaceae bacterium
AAAGCCCTGATCAATGGAAGTAAAAAGGCTTCGGTATTTTTCTTCTGATTTACGCAGGGCTTCTTCTGCTTTCGCTTTTTCTACGGCGGCCCATGTACGTTCAGCGGTTTCTATCGTGAGTTGTACCTCTGCCTCGGTCCATTTCCTGGGCTTACTTTGCACAAGGGATAGTAAGCCCACAGCTTTGCTGCTTTTAATAACCGGTACATTAATCATTGAAATTGCTTGCACCTGCACGCAAATCTGCCTTAACCCTTCTTCTATTATATTGGAGTTGTACACATCATCAATAATAAAAGGATGCCCTGCATCTACCACGGCTTTAAAAAGGGCAAAACTGCTTAGCGGATACACACCGGCAAGTGAAATCAAATCATCACGAAAAGCGTCACGCAGTACAACGGCATTACCATCTTCTAAAGTACTATAGTAACACCTGTCCGCGTCCATATAATCCATGGCTATTTTTGTTACTGCTTCCTCAATGTCCACGGGGTTATCCAGCGGTCGCAGTGCATCGCTTAGTTGCAGCAGAAAGGCCTTATGCTTTTGCTCTATGCTTACTGTATCAACCACTTCTTCCAGCTTTTCTCCCATGATTGTTAAAATTGTTGCGTTGTAAAATAGTTCAAATTCTGGAATGGTTGCTTTGTTCTATTGTTCAAATTTTTCATTCCATTAAATTTTGCTTCACAAAAGTTGAAAGTATTTTTTTGTTAATCGTCGACATTTGTTAAGATGATGAAGAGGTGATTTCTTAATAATCATCAATTGGGTGTGGGTGATTTTTGAGCCGGGCAGGGGTGCTGCTATTTATCATAGTTGCCGCCATGGTGGGGCCCTTGTACGGCGAGCTCGTTACTGGGCTTTTGCTTTTGTTTGTATTGGGGCGAAAGGTTAGTTTTAGTTGAAACAATTTAAAATTATTTCAAAACGATAAAAGCTAATCCTGAAAATTTAATAGTAATTAAAAATCCATGAAGGCAATTGTTTACAAAGAATACGGACCGCCAGAGGTTGTTCAACTTAAAGAGGTTGAGAAGCCTGTTGCTAAAGACAATGAGGTTCTCATAAAAATTCATGCAGCAACAGTAAATCGTACAGACTGCGGCTTTAGAAGTGCGGAGTATTTTATTGTCAGATTTTTCAGCGGACTGTTCAGACCTACCAACCAAATTCTCGGAAACGAATTTGCCGGAGAAATTGAGGCAACTGGTAAACATGTAACAGCTTTTAAAATTGGCGATAACGTGTTTGGCTATAACGATACAACATTTGGTGCACATGCCGAATACATGACAATAGCAGAGGATGCAGCCATTTCAACAATGCCGAAAAATTTATCGTTTATGGAAGCTGCTGCAATTACTGAAGGTGGACATTATGCGCTGTGCAATCTTAGAGCAGCAAAAATAAAAAGTGGACAAAAGTATTTAATCAATGGTGCTACCGGTGGCATCGGTTCTGCAGCCGTGCAGCTGGCAACATACTTTGGTGCAGAAGTTACAGGGGTTTGTGACACTAAAAACTTAGAACTAGTGAGATCACTTGGCGCCAAAGAAGTTATTGACTACACCAAACAGGATTTTACAAAAATTGATAACACATTTGATGTGGTGTTTGATGCCGTTGGCAAAAGTTCTTTTGGAAAATGCAAACCACTTCTTAAGAAGGAAGGTATTTATATGTCAACTGAACTTGGCTACATGTCTCAAAATCCTTTTTTAGCAATTACAACTTCACTATTCG
>JAYTBG010000186.1:0-1749 GCA_043737055.1 Chitinophagaceae bacterium
ACGTATTCGTGGAATTTTCATTGTTAAGTCCCGTGGTACGGGCCACGATAGTGATGTACATAAACTCATTTTAAGTAATGATGGAATAAATTTGATGCCCATGGATAATAAACCCACCAATATAGCAAATAAGGAAAAAAAAGTTGGTAAAAATGTTATTGAGGGTAAAAAACTAGCCAAACAAGATAAAACAGAATAATGAAAATCAGGAAAGAAGGCCACGCTGTAAAAATAAAAGGTTTACAACCTAAATTGATTGTAGGCATTGGTGGCTCAGCGGGTGCCCTTAGTGCTTATAAGGCGCTTCTGGATGCAATGCCGTCAAATACCGGTTTTGCATTCGTCATTATTTCTCACATGAACCCCATAGCCATTAGTCAGTTAGCTGAGATCCTGTTACGTCATACAAAAATGACGGTAAAGGAGGCTTCCATGGCCATGCCAATCCTTGCGAATCATGTCTACTTAATTCCTCCGGATTCAGATCTTTCTATTGAAAAAAATAACTTCAAAGTAATCTCTCCGCGATCGCAAAGGAACAAGCAAGTAGATATATTTTTTGCTTCTTTAGCAGAAGCAATGGGAGTGCGGGCAATCGGCATTGTCCTTTCCGGGTATGATGGCGATGGTACTGATGGCTGCAAGCTCATCAAGGCAAACGGAGGAAAAACCTTTGCCCAGGACATGTCCGCCGAAGTTGACTCCATGCCTCTTAGCGCCCAAGCTTCAGGCTGTGTTGATTTTGTTATGCCTCTCAACAAGATTCCAGATAAATTAAAAAGTTTGGCAGCTGCGTTTAAAATTTAGAAACGAAATAAATTATAACTATCCGAAAGTAGGTTGTAATCAATAATTTTTTTTATAGAACATCTTCACAATGGACATCCTCACGCTGATTTTTAAACTTGCTGCCGGTATTGGTTTGTTCCTCTTTGCCATGTACCTGCTGGAAGAATCTTTGAAAAATCTTTCAGGCCGAAATTTTAAACTCTTTCTTCAGCGCACTACAAAAAACAGGTTAGGCGCTGTAGCAGGAGGTGCAATAATAACGGCACTGCTTCAAAGCAGCTCAATGGTTTCGCTGATGGTACTGGCTTTTGTAGGGGCCGGAGTGTTTACAATGAAAAATGCAATGGCTATTATTCTGGGGGCTAACCTGGGCACAACGCTTGACAGTTGGTTGGTAGCTACTCTTGGGTTTAAGGTAAATATAGAAGTGGCGGCTTACCCGGTTATTTTCATTGGCGGTATGCTTCTTATTCTCTTTGGTAACCGCAAAAACATTAAATACCTTTCTTATTTTCTGTTAGGATTCGGCTTGTTGTTCATAGGGCTTGCATTTATGAAAACAGCTATGGAAGGGCAGGTAAAGACGTTTGACTTTTCGCAATATGCGGATACGTCGCTTGCGATTTTTCTTCTCATTGGGTTTATCATCACTTCGCTTGTGCAATCAAGTTCAGTAACTATGGCGCTTACCCTCAGCGCACTTCATGCAGGCGCTATCGGGTTTGCTCCTGCAGCCGCTATTGTGCTGGGCTCCGAAACAGGCACAACCCTCAAAATTTTATTAGGCTCTATCGGTGGCATCGCAGCAAAAAAGCGGGTGGCACTCGGAAATTTCTTTTTCAATATTTTTCTCACTGTATTAGCTTTCGTGTTGCTGGAACCGACCTTAGCTTTAATTACTGATATTTTTAAAATCAAAGACCCCCTCATTGGCTTAGTTACCTTTTCAACACTGATCAA
>JAYTBG010000187.1:0-10652 GCA_043737055.1 Chitinophagaceae bacterium
GGAGCATTTTGTGGATGCGAAAATTTTTCGTTTTCCTTCTTTGGCATGCGCTGCACTTCCAATGCAAGCATTTGCATGTGGGCCAAAACTCCCTCTACCATTTTGGGCACCATGCCCAGGTCTTCTGCACAGATGAGCATGTTGGTACTGCGCCTCAACGCATCCAACTTTTGGATGCCTTCTTTTTCCCAGAGCGTATTTTGCTTGTTGTAAAAGTATTCATCGTACAGGCGGTTCAGCCCCTGCTTTTCATGGTATGGAAGTGCCTTGTACGATTCTGTATCGTGCATCTCAATGCGCAGGTGGTAGTTGTATGGCAACTTCTCATCTCTGATAGCAATGATGTTGGTGAGTAAACTTAACAACGCAGGCTGTAAGTGATTTAATTCTGTATGAACTGCGCAGTAGGCCGCTATTTTTCGCTGCGTATTCAGTGTTGTCTTAAAGCGATTGTTTTCTAAAAAAATATCCTTTACCAAATTAGATTGGTCACCAAAAAGATCATTCAGTAATCGGTCGGTGATGTAAGGCTCGCAGAAACGATCTTCTGAAAATGATATTCCAAGGGAAGCAAACTCGTCGTGGTGCATGGGCCATGCCGGAATAAATTTCCCGAGAATACCTTCTATACTCTCAACAGGTATTGCCCAGATTCTAAAAAATCCGAGCACATGGTCAATGCGAATGGCATCGAAATAATTACTCATGTGCTCCATCCGTTGCCTCCACCAGGCATAATCATCCTCAGCCATCTTCTCCCAATTGTACGTAGGGAAACTCCAGTTCTGACCTTTGGTGGCAAAAGCATCCGGGGGTGCGCCGGCCTGCATGTTCATATGAAACAGGGAGCGATACATCCATGCATCGGCACTGTGCCTGCCCACTCCAATGGGGAGATCTCCTTTTATGATTACTCCCGCTTTATGAGCGTAATCAACTGCATCTTTAAGTTGAAGGTGCAAATGGTATTGTGTGTAATAATGAATCGCAATTTCGTCGTAAAAATCATTTTCCGGGCTTACCAATTCCTGGATGGCATCCTCCGCAAAACTGGCATAAGCGCCCCAAATATTGTAATCTGCACTACCATTTTTATCCCGCAAATAACAATAGGCGGCGTAGGGAACCAACCAATGGCGGTTAAGTTCGAAAAAGCCAAACCAATCGAAATCATTTTTAAAAGATGCTTTGTCCTTTTTAAACAATAGTTGAATTGCCGCATGTTTTACTGCTAAAACTTCTTCATAATGCAGCGATGGTTTTGCATTCAGCTCAGCAACTTCTGTAAGCATTTCGCCGGGAAATTGCACGCCCAAGGCTGTGGCCAGTTTTTGAACGTTGAGGTAAATAGGATGCAATGCAAAGGCTGATACTGCAGAATATGGATAAGAGTCTTTATTAGTATGGGTTGCTGTAGTATCGTTGATTGGCAGAAGTTGAATCAACCGCAGGCCAGTGGCTTTCGAGAAATCTGTAAGTAGGTTGAGGTCTGTGAAGTCGCCAACGCCCCAGCTCTTTGCTGTTTTTAAAGATGAAACGGGAACGTTTACACCTGCGGCTCTCCACCTGGCACTGGCAGTATCAATATTATGACGAAGCATACAAAGGGTATCCTTGTCTGTAGAAGGCGGAAGTACCCTATTGTTCCCAGCTTCAAATTCCATTGTTTGTCGGCGTAGGTCATAGATTCCCAATTTGTATTCTACTGGAAAGGTCTCTTTGCCGAGGTTTAGAGAGAGCTGCCAGTAATCGTTTTTGTGTTCCATCAAAAGCGGGGTAGACACATCCCAGTCGCCCAATTTTTTTGCACTGCCCGTTATACAAATAGCCTTGCCGCTTGCCAGCGCAGGTGCTGAAACAGAAAAGATGTGCGTCGGGTTTTTGGTACTACCTACTTTTATCTTCTCTCGCAAATGGTTGAATACTGTGGGAAATGGTTTGCTGGAAAATACATTGTCAAAAATGGGATCGTCTCTCCACTCATCGATAATGTCAATTCTTTTGTTGGTTATTTTTTTTAAATGCAGGATGCTGTTTTTGCAAAATTCAATTACCTGGCCGTTGTTGCTATCCCGGAAGATATAGCTGTATTCAACCTCTCCGGCAATATCGAGCTCCGATGCTTTAAGACTAAGATGCCAAAAAGATTCATTTAAATATTGTAAGGGCAATTCTATTGGATGAGAAATGTTGTTTTTGCTGTGAGGGATAATTTTGATAGCCACAGACTGGCCCTGGATCGACCGGAAACCCACATAGAAATTTAAGATCATGAACAAGTGTTAAGTGCGCAATTTACAAATTGAGTATCCTAAATTATTAAAAAGTTTTTGTTTTAGAACTGTAGACCTTCCTGCCATCTATCCTATATTTGCAAAAAACAATTACAGATGACTACAACTAAGAAAAGATCTACCGCTCTTTACTGGATTTTATTTTTCGTTTCTATTGCCGTTTTTTTTGGTGTGTATGCAATTGGTGGCGGGTATTGCTCCATGATCCTTCCTTTTAATGTTACATTTTTTGCGCTGGCATTGGATTTGGTGTAGGTTTATATGTCGTTATTAATAGAAAAATGCCTGGCGTGTGCCAGGCATTTTTTATGCTTTAAAATTATATTTAACAATCGGCTTACCTGCTGATAGCCGTTTCATGGTAAAATATAGAATACCATTGGTTGCCCCTTCTTACATATGTTGTGGAAGCGGCTATCTGAGGAACCCACCTGTCTCCTTCCGGATCGGTAGCATCTTGTAACGCTTCGTAATAAATAATGGCTACATCATCGGCTACTTTTTTTACCCTGATGTTGGAGAGGCGATAAGCATTTACGTTGCTATTTTGAAATGACTGTAAAACCTCTGATTTGTTCATAATGATTTTACCAAAAAAAGCCTGGTAATCTTCGGCCATTATTTCTTTCATTTTATCTAATTGCTTTGTCTTTGCAAACTCCCAGCTCGCTATTTCCCGGTTGGTAATCTGTGTAACATCTGCCTTAGAAAGTTCAGATGCAGTGCTGCTCTCCGTATTGTTGTTTACGGGAGTTGTGGTAGTTGCCTTGGGCTTGCAATTGGATAAACCTGCCATTAGCAAAATTAACAGTGAAAGATTGTTTACTTTTTTCATAAATGCTGTTTAAATAAATGGGTGGGTGTAGTTATATAATACAGCTATAACAAAAGTAGTACCAGTAAACTGATTAATGCCATGGCGACACCTGCTGACATAGACATACCGATAGAATGAATGCCTCCATAATTTGCAATAAGAATAAAATGAAGTTTAGCGAACTGGCCTACACTTGTTGTATTTACCGCTGGCCGCCTGATGTACGCTGATAGAGCGTGAGCAAGATACTAGTAACAAAAAAATTCCTGAGATAGCAATGATGTTTCTCAAAGTTTGCATAGTGGTTGGGTTTGTTGTTTCAGAGTTGAGGTACTAACGGATTGCCCACCAATTTATTTCATTGCAGCTCCAATTGACCAGATTTTATTTGACCAGGAGTGCAATTTGAATGAACATATATAAAAAGGCCGCTCTGTGAAGCGGCCTTTTAAAAACATACAGTTATTTTATTTCACTTCTTCAAACTCTGCATCAGTCACATTTTCAGAATTCGTATCAGGGCCACCTGCGGTAGCACCTGCAGCATCCGCTCCTGGCTGAGCCTGACCTTCTCCGTCCTGTGTGGCTTTGTACATATCTTCGCTGGCGGATGTCCACGCAGCATTTAGTGCTGTGGTAGCAGTGTCAATTTGAGCAACATCCTGAGATTTGTGTGCAGCCTTCAATTGTTCCAGTTCAGTTTCGATGACCGTTTTTTTCTCAGCAGGAATTTTTTCGCCGTACTCCTTCAATTGCTTTTCTGTTTGAAAAATGAGGCTATCTGCCTGGTTGATTTTATCTACCTTTTCCCTTTCCAGTTTGTCAGTGGCTTCATTGGCCTTGGCCTCATTCTTCATTTTCTCGATTTCTTCGGGGCTCAATCCACTTCCCGCCTCAATACGAATTTTTTGTTCTTTGCCGGTGCCTTTATCTTTTGCGGTAACGTGCAAAATACCATTGGCATCTATATCAAAAATAACTTCCACTTGTGGTACTCCTCTTGGTGCTGGTGGGATACCATCAAGGTTAAACATACCAAGACTTTTGTTCTGACCTGCCATGGGTCTTTCGCCTTGCAGTACGTGTATCTGTACGCCGGGCTGGTTGTCGCTGGCAGTACTGAATGTTTCAGATTTTTTTGTAGGGATAGTGGTGTTGCTGTCAATCAGCCTTGTCATTACACCGCCCATTGTTTCTATACCAAGACTAAGTGGAGTGACATCCAACAACAAAACATCTTTAATTTCGCCGGTTAATACGCCGCCTTGAATGGCTGCACCAATAGCAACAACCTCATCGGGATTCACGCCTTTGTTGGGCTTTTTGCCGAAGAATTTTTCTACAATTTCCTGCACTTTAGGAATACGTGTACTACCTCCTACCAAAATAACTTCGTCTATTTGAGAGGTGCTAAGGCCCGCATCTTTTAAGGCAGCCTCGCAGGGCTTAAGACAACGCTCAAATAATTTATCTGCCAGTGCTTCAAATTTTGCACGGGTTAATTTTTTCACTAAATGCTTAGGTACGCCATCTACTGCGGTTACATAAGGCAGGTTGATTTCTGTTTCAGAAGAAGAAGACAATTCAACCTTTGCTTTTTCTGATGCTTCTTTCAAGCGCTGTAATGCCATTGGATCTTTGCGCAGGTCAATCGCTTCGTCAGCTTTAAACTCATCTGCCAGCCAGTCCATAATTACCTTATCAAAATCATCACCACCTAGATGCGTATCACCGTTGGTAGATTTTACTTCAAAAACACCATCGCCTAATTCTAAAACTGATATATCGAATGTGCCACCACCAAGATCGAACACGGCAATTTTTTGGTCTTTTCCTTTCTTATCCATACCGTATGCGAGCGCTGCAGCCGTGGGTTCATTTACAATCCTCCTTACAGTAAGACCTGCAATTTCGCCGGCTTCTTTTGTTGCCTGGCGCTGGGCATCATTAAAGTATGCCGGTACCGTAATGACTGCGTCTGTAACCTCTTGCCCAAGATAATCTTCGGCAGTTTTTTTCATTTTCTGTAAAACCATGGCACTAATCTCCTGAGGTGTATACAGCCTGCCATCTATGTCAATACGAACAGTATTATTGTCACCCTTTCCTACCTTATAGCTCCAATGCGTAGTTTCTTCTGTTACTTCATTGAACATGCGGCCCATGAAACGCTTCACACTACTAATGGTGTTTTGTGGGTTGGTGATAGCCTGCCTTTTGGCTGGGTCACCTACTTTACGTTCACCGTTTTTTAAAAAAGCAACTACAGAGGGAGTTGTACGACGCCCTTCATCATTTGCAATTACTACGGGTTCGTTTCCTTCCATAACAGAAACGCAACTGTTGGTAGTCCCTAAATCAATTCCTATGATCTTTGCCATTTGTAAATATTTATTTATTAATCGTTTGTGCAGAACAATTGTCAATCATTATGCCAAGGGAAAAAGTGTGCAAAAATGGCAGGAGGCTGTAAACCGTAGGCTTGTGACGCAGCAGTTGGTGACCCGGTTTGGGAAACCAGCAGCTCTAGTTTTGAGCATTATCTCAGAGGTACGGCCGTATTACTAAATTATTTCAAGTCAGTAAACTCTGCAGCTCCATCTTGTTTAACCTTAAAGGTAAAATGGCGCTGGGTAAAATAGCTAATGCCTATTACGACAGCGATACTAATAACCTGCCCTAGCAACGGGTGCAGATGAAGCATATCTACCAATAAGATTAGTAACATGTAGTTAATTATAAGATTGAATCCGAAAGAAAGAAAATAACGAAATAGTTGTATACGACCCCTTAAATTGGAGGAAGTAAACACCACAAAGCGATTCAGTATAAACCCGATGATAAAAGTAATGCAGGAAGAAACCATGAGGGCTGCAACGTGTTGTTTAAAAGCATAAAATCCCACATCAACAATTTTATCAGTAAACAAATAGATCAGGCCAATATTATAAGTTACAAGACCCAGCAATGCATTGCCACCACCGCATGCAGCATATCTAAAGGTTTGCAAGGGCATGACCTTGCGAAAGGGCGGGTAAAAAAAATCGATAGTGCCGGTTATTAGTTGTTTCATGAAAGAGGAAGAAAGTTGAACATAAAATGTAATATATAAAAAAACCCGTTGTTGCCAACAGGTTCTCTATTCTTACAAATAATATTTTTACAGCACGTACCGAATGGCTATTCCACCCCAGTTACCACTAAAACCTGCACCGTCGCCAAACTCAAACGACGGCTGCCAGTCTACGGAAAAGTTGATAGGCGCACTTTTAATCTTGTAGTCCAGGCCTAGTACTCCGTCTATACCGATATAAGTACGGCCCTCATAATATTTATCGTCGTAAAAACCAATATGTGCTCCCGGGCCAATGTACCATTTCAAACCACTTGCATTAGGGATGTCAGCATGTATCTCATACAATCCTGTTATACGGGTACCCTTATTCCAAAAATAAGCGATGCCTTCCAGCGCATGTTTGTCATTTACAAAATGCTTAATAGTAAAAGCACCTGGATAAAATTTTACACCGATAGCGGTGGTGTAATCGTTAGAGCCAATGTTACTTTGAGCAGTAGCAGCAGTTTGTAAAAAGGTAATTAGCACTACTAAGGCAAGGACTGTCTTTTTCATTTATGTTTTTTTAGGTTTTAGATAAGAGTTAAAAATCATGCCAAACAAATGTCAACTATACAGCAATTCTCGCTGCTCTTTAACCCTGTCATCGGCAAGGTATTCGTCGTAAGTCATCAGCTTATCAATCATTCCCTTCGGTGTAATTTCTATAATTCTGTTGGCCACAGTTTGCATGAACTGATGATCATGGGTTGTAAATAAAACTGTTCCTGTAAATGAAACCATACTATCATTGAAGGCAATAATACTCTCAAGGTCCAGGTGATTGGTAGGTTCATCCAGTATTAAGAGATTCGGGTTTTGAATCATCATTTTGCTCAACATACACCTCACTTTTTCTCCCCCACTTAGTACAGATGTCTTTTTTAAAATCTCATCGCCGCTAAACAACATCTTGCCAAGAAACCCCCGCAAGAAATCTTCGTCTACATCTTTTACATAAGCCGGCACAAACTGGCGAAGCCA
Source organism: Chitinophagaceae bacterium (assembly GCA_043737055.1). Lineage (GTDB taxonomy): Bacteria > Bacteroidota > Bacteroidia > Chitinophagales > Chitinophagaceae > Ferruginibacter. The sequence continues at coordinate 7,211 of JAYTBG010000187.1, forward strand.
ATCCATGAGATTTAGGCTATTGCCTTCAAAATATTCTTTGTTATCGTTTGGCAGGTAGGCTGTGGTGATAGTGGTACCCCAGTCGTAAGTACCAGCATCGACCGCTATCCGTGCATTTATTAATTCGAAGAAAGTGGTTAAAGCCAGCGGATCCCGGCTAAGGAACGCCACTTTTTGTCCTTTCTGCACATCAAAATTCAATTTGCTAAAAATGCTCTTGCCGTCAGACTTTTTCGAAAGACCTTCAACCTTGAGTATGTCGTTACCGGCTTCTCTTTCCTGCTTGAAAATGATCCCGGGATATTTACGGTTACTGGCAGTAATGTCTTCAAATACCAGTTTATCCAACGCCTTCTTACGACTCGTGGCCTGCTTGCTTTTGGAAGCGTTGGCGCTAAAGCGGGCAATAAATTCCAACAGATCTTTTTTCTTTTCTTCCTGCTTTTTGTTTTTATCTGAGGCTTGTCTTGCGGCAAGTTGGGAGCTTTCGTACCAAAAAGTATAGTTACCTGTGTACACTTTTATTTTCATTTTATCTACGTCGGCCACATGCGTACATACCGCATCTAAAAAGTGACGATCATGACTCACAACCAACACTATGTTTTGGTAGTCTGCCAGGAAGTTTTCTAGCCAACTAATGGTTTCCACGTCAAGGTTGTTGGTAGGCTCATCCAATAATAAGATGTCGGGATTGCCAAACAACGCCTGTGCGAGTAGCACCCGCACTTTGAGGTTCGCACCTATATCTTTCATCAACATGGAATGCAACTCATCCTTTACTCCCAGCTCGCTTAAAAACGTTGCAGCATCACTTTCAGCAGTATAGCCCCCCATTTCTCCGAACTGCTCTTCCAACTCCCCTGCTTTTATTCCATCGGCTTCGCTAAAATCATCTTTGGCATAGATAGCATCCCTTTCATGCATCACTTCCCACATTTTTTTGTGGCCCATCATTACCGTGTTTATCACCGTTTCCTCGTCAAAAGCAAATTGATTTTGGTTTAATACAGCCATGCGCTCCCCGGGAGTAATGCTCACTGTACCCTTGTTGGGCTCTATTTCTCCACTGATTATTTTGAGAAATGTTGACTTTCCGGCTCCGTTTGCTCCAATTACGCCGTAGCAGTTTCCCTTGATAAAACTGATGTTTACTTCATCGAACAAAACCCGCTTGCCATATGCAAGGGTGACGTTATTTACACTAATCATAATTTTTAAAATGGGCGCAAAGGTAGCTAAAACGGGATGAATTTGAGGAGGGATTTGCCAATTAAAAAGTAAAACCAAGAAAATAAAAAGCTGAATAGCCGCATGAGCATAGGTCTCCAGTTATCCCTTTTGAATTTTTACTTTTTACTTTTCTTAGTTTTGCGCCATGTCTATAGCTCAGGAACTTCAAAAGGCGGTTATCGCAACTCTCTCCAACTTATATGGTACTGATTTTACGGAAACCGATTTCCAGGTAAACCAAACTAAGGAAGATTTTGAAGGTGATTACACTGTTGTCTTGTTCTCGTTGTTAAAAAAGACGGGTAAAAGCCCAGCCGCCCTGGGAGAAGAATTAGGCAACGCTCTCATCCAGGCTCATCCCGACCTTTTTACAGGGTTCAACATCATCAAAGGTTTTTTAAACCTCGATGTGGCAGAGCGTTTTTGGTTAAAAATTCTCAACGACAATTATGCGAATCCTGATTACGGTGTGCTGCCGGATAATGGAAAAAAAGTCATGGTCGAGTACTCCTCTCCCAACACCAATAAACCGCTACATCTTGGTCATTTAAGAAATAACTTTTTGGGATGGAGTGTTGCTGAGATATTGAAAGCAAATGGTAATAAGGTTTTCAAAAGCTGTATTGTTAATGACCGGGGCATTCATATTTGTAAAAGCATGATTGCCTGGCAGCTTTTTGGCGATGGGACCACTCCACAGTCAACCGGTAAAAAAGGGGACCATTTTGTGGGCGACTATTATGTGAAATTTAATGATGAATACAAACTACAGGTGCAGGAACTAGTGACCGGGGGAATGCCAGCAGCTGAGGCGGAAAAGCAAGCACCTATCATGCTTGCCACACAGCAAATGTTGTTTGACTGGGAGGCTAGCAAGCCGGAAGTAATGGAGCTCTGGAGAAAAATGAATGGTTGGGTGTATGAGGGATTTGATGTAACCTATCAAAAAATAGGAAGCGATTTTGACAAAATATATTATGAAAGCAATACCTACCTGCTCGGCAAAAAAACGGTAGAGGAAGGTTTGGCAAAAGCGGTGTTTGAGCAAGAGGCTGATAGCAGCGTGTGGATAGATCTTACGGCCGATGGATTGGATAGAAAGATTGTGCAACGCAAAGACGGTACTTCTGTGTACATCACTCAGGACATCGGACTGGCTCAACAGAAATACCAGGAGTATGGCATTGATCAAAGCATTTATGTTATAGGCGACGAGCAGAACTACCACATGAAAGTGCTGAAACTTATTGCCGAAAAATTACTGTTGCCAAACGCTGAAAATATCTACCACCTGAGTTATGGAATGGTTGAACTGCCTACCGGAAAAATGAAAAGCCGGGAAGGTACTGTGGTAGACGCTGATGAGTTGGTGGATGAAATGATTGCTACTGCCCGGCGCCACACAGAAGAATTAGGCAAAGTAAAAGATTTTGAGGCGTCGGAATTAGATGCACTTTTCAACACACTTGGCCTTGGAGCCATGAAGTTTTATTTGTTACGGGTAGACCCAAAAAAGAAAATGATCTTCAACCCGGAAGAATCTATCGATTTTCATGGTTTCACGGGGCCGTTTGTACAATACACTTATGCAAGGATAAAAAGCATTTTGCGAAAGGAAAACCCAGCCGCCAATATTCAAACTACCGGCGCTTTGTTTCTAAAACTAGAAAAGGAAATTGTAATTGCCCTTGAGCAATTCAGTGCCGTACTGGCCCAGGCAGCAAGGGAATTAAATCCATCTGTAATTGCAATTTATATCTTCAACCTTGCCAAAAGCTTCAATTCGTTTTACACTGCTCACTCCATAGCCAATGCGGAAACTTCAGAAAAGAAACTACTGCGTTTGCAGTTGGCCGTTATGACTGCTAATGTGTTGAAGAAAGGAATGGGTTTGCTGGGGATTGAAGTGCCGGAGAGGATGTAATATTTTAATTCACCGTATGATATCTGAAACGTTGTCTAAGCTCCTTTTATTATGGGTTGCTACGCTTATGGGTCTGAATAGCTACTCACAAAAGTCTTTAGCGGGTTCTGTGATTACGCAGGAACTGTTGCAGCACTATGTGCAAGCACTGTCACACGATAGTATGCAGGGAAGATATACAGGCACTATCGGGTGCGAAAAATCGGCTGATTTAATTGCTACAGAAATGAGAAAGATCGAGCTCAAGCTCATCAAAAATGGCGACAGCAATTACAGACATCCCTA
>JAYTBG010000188.1:0-1745 GCA_043737055.1 Chitinophagaceae bacterium
AGTTCTTTGCCAGGTATGTCCCGGCATTGTTTTACAATACTCGCCAGTTTTTTATTGCTTACTGTTATGTCATGATGAATACTTGTTTTGCCCTTAAAGGAAAAAGAGATTTCTGCACCGGCGATACTTACGTGTTTGTCATGCAAGGTTGTAAGCCCATGTGAACCGTTCATCTTTTCGTAGCTGCTGTTTCCAATGCGGATGTAAGTTCGCTGCATCAAGCTTATTACCGCAGCCAATACTTTCTTCTCGTTTAAATCTTTTTGGCCGATGTCTTTTTCCATTTTCAACCGCAGCAGCGGCAGAGATTTTCCAAATTCCAGCATGTTATGAAATTTGGTTTCATTCCTCAGCACCGTCCACAGCGGATGGTATCTATACTGTTTACGATTCTTAGCGTCAATACCGGTAGCCTGAATATGGCCATTGTCTTTGCTGCAGATCCACACGTTGTTCCATGCAGGGGGCACCGCCAGTTTTCGGATGCGCTCTAGGATCTCTTTATCTTTTACGGCCTTATCCTCCTGCGTATAGGAAAACCCCTTGCCTGCTCGTTTTCGCATAATACCAGGTTCTGTATCTGTAACGTAAGACAGCAATGCCAGGCGTGCGGCAGCTTCATAATTCCTGACTAGTTTCAAATGCTTTTTATGAGAAATTTTCGGAGCGCTTGTCATGTTTTGCAGTAGGTATAAGTTTAATGGGTATGTAAAAAGTTGCAGGCATAGGCGGCGGCCGGATAATATGGCTACAACCGGAAGGGCTCTATTTCCCGCTGTTGGAAATCAGTGTAATTAAAAATATTATGCCAAGAAAACACGGCATCCCTTAAAACGATTTGGGGAAATATCCCGTACCTAGTTTGAACTTGAGTATTTTTTTACACAGAAAAAAAGTTGTTCAGATAGTTTTTTTCTGGTACGTAAATTTCATTTGTTTCGATATCACAGTTTCTAAAACCACCCGTTTATGAATACGCAAAACCAAATAGGATTTATCACAGATAAGATCCAGCAATTACAAACCGCCATCCTCCAGATTCACAGCAACAGTTTATTAAAGCTTCCTACTTCCCTGGTAGAAACCATTCATGTAGATGAACTGGGCTGTGTATGGATTGCGGTGTCTAAACCCACGCAATACCTGCACGAATTTGACCGCAGCTTTCATGTGGCTTTAAACTATTATAGAAAGGGAATGCCCTTCTACCTGAACAGTTACGGTATTGCCCGGGTGGTAATAGACCCGGAAGAAATGAACAATATTCCGGCCTCACTCCGCCAGGAAGTTACTTCAGATAAATTACTGATTTGCGTTCGCATATTGGAAGCTAATTATTATGAAAAAGAGCCCAAAGGGGTGCAGAACATTTTTCAAAAGTGTAAGCAAACTTTATCTGACTTGTTTGTAGGCAGCAATGAATACTACCATTACAAAGAAGATGAAAAAACTTACTATGCATAAAATTTTTACTCTACACATTTTTTGTTTTCGCTAGTCCCCCGTACAATAAAGAAGGGAGCCATTATTTGGTTCCCTTTTGTTTTTCTTTTTTGTAACGAAGCGTAAAGAACAACAATACCAGGTTAAGACAAACAGAAAAGCAGTTGGAGATAATAATGATGGGGTCTTTAATGAGCATGCCATAGTAGGCCCAAAGAGCCAGACCGGCAAGTAGCACAAATAACATCAGCAGAGACACATTCTCCGCATCTTTTTCTTTGATAAGTTTCACAAGTTGTGGC
>JAYTBG010000189.1:0-4449 GCA_043737055.1 Chitinophagaceae bacterium
CCGAAAGTGGTGCCTTGTGTTTGCTTGGGTACGGTAACGTTTTTCCGATCCTCATAACCTACAGCATCGGAAGGGCACGCAAAGATTCGTTCCTCTATAGTTCCATCAGGGTGTGTGGTTTTGACTGTTACCGCTCCGCAACTTTCCGGGCTCATTACTCTCCCGTTATTGGCCCCCGTACCTTTAGTATTTATGGCGTGCTTTTGTTGTGATTCCAGCAAAACTCCGTTTGATGTTGTTTTACCATTTGCGCCGCTAACAGGATCCTGTGCAAAAGCAATGATTTCTTTGCTGCGTGATGTAACACTATTAGAAGGTACTGTTTTAAAAATCTTGGTAAGGCCCAGGCCAACGGTCATGAGCCGCAGTTTACGCTGCTGCTCAGTAGCCACATCAATGCCTTGTTGTGGATCCAAAAGTAAAATAGAAGAAGTAGTTTGAAGATAACCTGTCTGTATTACAAACCTTGTAGATGCTGTAATGGGATATGCAAGCTTGATGTTGCCGGAAAAACCTGGAAAAATGTTTTTTGGTCCCGGCTTAAACTCATAAAGGGTACGCATACCGGATTGTGTAACGGTAACCGACCCGGGATTATTCAGGCAAAAACCTCCCTGCAATTCTGCAGTCACAGCAACCGTTTTTCCAAATTGAATGGAGGGACCAAATAGTAGAAAGCTGTTGAAAGGGTTTGATTGTATAACGGTTGCTTGTTGTCATTTTCGCACTACGAAAAACTCATTTATACCAGCGTTGCTAAGGTTGCCTGGGAGGACTCCCGCAGACAGGCCGAGGCCAATATTTCCAAAGTTATAGCTCCCAAATATTTTGCTACCCACACTATTACCCCGAAAGCATTGCATTTCTTTATCTCCCAAAGAAAATATGCCTGTTACATCTCCACCAAAGCTCCAATCTCTTTGCATTGGTTGCCTGGAGTCTTTGTTAAATGAACTGCTCTTGCTTTGTGCGGCTGCAGATAGAGCGAAGAAAAATAGCAACGCTCCCAACAGTAAAAATGGTTTTTGGTTAGTCATATCAGGTTGTTTAAGGGGTGCCTACGCTGACATTAGTGCTGCTTCCCTGCGTAGTTTCACCATTGGCATTAACGTAGAAAAAAGACAGATATTTCAATATTCGTAGATATGACCTGGAACTAAATGGAGAGCAAAGCGTAGTTGACGTAAAAATGCCCATAACATACAGTCGCAAAAATTGGCAAACTGCTGTTATGAGTCGGGGCAATGTGTAAGGTTTCCTACCCTTAAAAATTAAACTTTCAAATTGAACTTTTCCTGTATCCACCCTGTAGAAAAACCATATATAACAAGGGCAAGAAGGACTAAAACGATTATGATCATGATCATGCCGGTGGCGGAGTTTCTTTTTCTGGTGTCGGTAGTTGCATTAGAAACTGTCCCATTGTTCCTGGCCCGCACGGCATCTCTGTTGGCTTTAATAATTTTGCCGGCATATAGCCCGGTAAACCTATCAACTTCTACCTGGCTGTTTACCAATTGCTCCGCTACAAAGGTTTCGCTGTTATTGTGTACCTCAAATGCCTGGAGCATGACAGGCAAATCTTCTTTTTTAATTTCCATCGTATAAATTTTTTATGTTAGTAATGATTATATAGCCATTATCTAACAATTATACTGCCACCAATTATTTCCCCACCCCAAGCCACAGCGGCTTTTGAGCCAACACTTTTCTATAGATTTTACACTCCGGAACATGAGCGCCCGGCAGGTACCCAATGCTCATCAAAAATTCATTTACAATTTCGCCACCCGTAAATCGAAAGGTTGATTTAAAAAGTTTTACCCATTCTTCTTTGGTTTTTGGGTGATGCTGCGTCAACCAATTCTCGAATGAGCCGTGTGCTTTTTGCAATTCCAAAATGGCGATTGCATTTTCTATGGCTGCATTTACTTTTAGTTTGTTGCGTATAATGCTGGTATCGTTTAGCAGTCTGTCTCTGTCCTCAACGCTGTAGGCGGCAATTTTTTTTATGTTGAAGTTGTGGTAGGCCTTGCGAAATCCTGCTTCTTTTTTAAGGATGGTTTCCCAGCTAAGGCCCGCCTGGTTTATTTCCATGATCAGCCTGCCGAATAGTTCATTATCGTTGTGAATGGGAAAGCCGTAGTGATTGTCGTGGTAATGTTGGTGCAGGACCCGTTTGTCTCCGGGGGGCATGTTATTAATTGCGTTGCAGTATGACATGATGGTGTGGTGCTAGTTGGTTATTCAAAGGTGCTTGATAAGCCAATACACCACATTTTTTCAGATGCTATTAAATCCGGACACTAATTTTTTTCGGGACATAGTCCGTTGATAGCCACTCCCGTAACATGAATATTGCACATCATTTACTTTAAAATCTACGAGAGGATACCATGTTGTTCGGTTGCGGCGGGATTTACTTTGAAAATATATGAAATGCCGCACGACACCCTGTGTTTTTGGATATGTGATTGCTTTTATTATTTTAGGTAGAATAGTAAACCCAAGTAACAAAGAAAGGACAAGAAAATAAATCAAAGATTTATTAATAAGTACTACCCGGCCCATTATTAGCTTTAAATTTTAAAATAATTCATTTTAAGCCAAGATTGCAATTTTAAAATTCTCAAATACCATTCAATTTTACCCATTTAAATTAAAGTGCCCCGATAAATCAGGGCACTTCAAATTCATATCAACGTTTCTATACAGACCTGTTGGGATCAAAATTTTCTAACTCTTTGCACACAGCATTCAAAAAAGTAGAGCCAAGTCCACCATCTATAATGCGGTGATCGTAGCTCAACGAAACATACATCATGTGCCGTATGCCAATGGTATCGCCTTGTGGAGTTTCTATCACCATCGGTCTTTTCTTAATAGCGCCCACTGCCATGATGGCTACCTGCGGCTGGTTAATAATGGGTGTGCCCATAATGCTGCCAAAGGTTCCAACATTGGTGAGGGTAAAAGTTCCACCAGTTGTATCATCGGGTTTTAAACGGCCGTTACGGGCAGCATTGGCAAGGCCATTAACTTGCTTGGTAAGGCCCACGAGGTTCAATTGATCTGCATTTTTAATAACCGGCACAATCAAATTACCAGAGGGGAGGGCCGTAGCCATCCCAATATTCAGGTCTTTTTTAATGATGATCTTATCGCCGTCTATAGAACTGCTGAGCCATGGATATTTCTTAATGCTTTTTACGATGGCTTCAATAAAGAGTGGTGTAAAGGTTATTTTTTCACCCTCTCTTTTTTCAAAATCTTTCTTAATTCTCTCTCTCCACATTACCAGGCTGGTTACATCACATTCTGCAAAGCTGGTAACATGCGCACTGGTGTGTTTGCTATCTACCATGTGTTTTGCAATCAGTTTGCGCATGCGATCCATTTCTATAATCTCTACGTTACCCTGGTAAACGGTGGGCATTTGCGCATCGTTGCGGGCAGGCTGTGCAGGCACAATATTTACTTGAGCGTTCGGCGCAGCAGGCCTAGCAACTGGTTGAGCGTTGTTGCTGCCCCTGGCAGCAACATATTGCAGCATGTCTTTCTTGCTCACCCTTCCATCTTGACCGGTGCCTGTTATGTTCTCTAGTTCGCTCATGCTTACACCCTCGCTTTGGGCAATGTTTAAAACCAACGGCGAATAAAAACGAAGGCCATTATTGCTGCTCTCCGAAACGTTCAGAGAAGCGGGTTGGTAAGGTACTTCTTCTACAATTTTTGCTTCCTCGTATTCTTCTTTAGCAGCAGGGGCAGTGGCTTGAGACGGTATGGACACGGCAGTGGAATTCCCGGTGTTGATACGGGCTATCACAGTGCCTATTGGAACCACATCATTTTCTTTAAACAGTATTTCCGCAAGCGTGCCCTCTGCAGTAGATGGTACTTCACTGTCTACTTTATCCGTAGCAATGTCTAGTACTGTTTCATCCTGCGCTACTTTATCGCCAGCACTTTTATGCCATTTTAAAATGGTGGCTTCCATAATACTTTCGCCCAACTTTGGCATTATAAGGTCAACTAAACTCATATGGCTTTATTGTGTAGAGTGTTACTTAATTTGAAAGGGCAAATGTAATTAATAAGTTTATTAACTCAACGTTAGGCCGGGAGACACTCGGGCTGCAGCGAATACTGGATGGCACGGGTGCAGCCGGTTAGCATGGGCGATGTTTCAGTGGGCCTTTAAATTTCTTTAAGAATTTTCCAGTATAAACTTCCGAAGCTGGTTCAGTGCATTCACGGCCGTGAGCTGTATGTTTCTTTGGCGGTTAAACCTAAAATGCATTTTTTGCGTTTGCTGTTTATCCAGATTGCCCACCGCAATCCAAACTGTGCCCACGGGTTTATCTGCAGTGCCACCATCCGGACCCATGATACCCGAAACAGCTATGCCATAATTGCTGGAGATGGTCTTCAAACTTCCTGTCAACATAG
>JAYTBG010000190.1:0-4435 GCA_043737055.1 Chitinophagaceae bacterium
AACTTCAAAAAAAATTACCTGCTTATGCATACAGATCAACAAGGATCCGATTTACTTGGAGGCAACGTAGTAAGGGCCACCGCTGGCAAACGACTAGCCAACTATATTATTGACCTGGTGATGTTTTATCTGCTTGCATTTTTGGTAGGGATTGGTATTGCCCTGGTATATCCGGAGGTATTTGAGGGTATGGATGATGACTCTTTTAACCTGGGAGCACAACTGCTTACCCTCATGTGTTACGCCTTGTACATGGCTGTTGTAGAAGCGATCTTTAAAGGAAAGACGTTGGGCAAACTCATTACGGGTACCAGGGCTGTGAATCTTGACGGAAGCAAGATTAGTACTAAGACCGCCTTCACCAGGGGGCTATGCCGTGCAGTTCCATTTTGCGCCTTCAGTGCTTTGGGTTCCCCCTGCGACCCCTGGCAGGATAGATGGACGGATACCATGGTGATGGACGAAAAGCAATCGATTATTGGTTTGTAGGCGTGTAGATATTGCTGATTTTGGAATGCAAATAATGTTCCTTCGAAAGACAACTCGTGTACACCCATAAGGAACCTGCGTGCAGCAAAATAAGATATTGGCCAACCATAAGATGCCTGAAGCCAAAAAAGAAAGTCACGCTAAACTCCGTTTTGGAAGAGAGAGAAAGCACTGCCTGTACACAACAGACCCAAACATGATTTGCAGGAAGGTTTAGTAAAATGGGCTGTTCATTTTCAGCATTTATTATAGTTTAAGCCCGGTTAACTACTTTGAGATATGCCTGCTGAGATCATGGATTTTATACATTTTACGCTGAAAGAATTGAGCCTTCTATGCCTCAACTGAAAAAGGCCCAGGTTACAAGCCGGGGATGGAAAGCGGGAATGGTGGGTTCCCTCGCTATAGTTGGACTTTACGTTGTTAGCTTTATTGCAAATCCATCTGATGCTAATGGGTGGATCATCTTCTTTTTAGTTGCTGTAGTACTACTTTGCTTTTACCAATATGTGCGCAGTAATGATAATTTTTCCGACCAACACAAAACGCTGGTTATACAAGAGGTAGTTAACTATGTGGCGCCTGGTGCCATCTACAAGCCATATAAAAGAGTTTCGTCCCGGGCATTTAAAGAAAGCCGGCTTTATCAATACGACTATAGCTCTTACGAAGGGAGCGATTACATCGAGGGACAAATTAACGGAATTCGATTTCAATGTTCGGAGCTCGTAGTTAGCTGCACAGATCCGGATGGAAGAGGATTTGTCAACGTATTTAAAGGGCTGTTTTTTGTGGCCGCCATTGGAGGTCACATAGGTGGTGGCACGTTTATCTGGCCCCGCAAAGAACACCAGGATGCAGAACACCTCAATGTCTATTACGAACTTTTACCCATAAAAGGCACACAGAAAATTGCTACCGGCGACCCAGGCTTTGACAAATATTTCAGGCTAAGAAGCAGTACGCCTGCGGAAGCAGCGATGCTACTTACAGCAGAGAGGCGTAAGTCTATGTTGCAAATATGCCAGGCTACGCAACTCCCGTTATCTTTTTCATTTGTTGCCCGTCGTTGTTATGTGGGCATACCCCTAAATAAAGATCTGTTGGAAGTTTCCCGGGCAGATGCAGGAGATAAAAACGACATAAAAGAACACTATGTTACCATTTCCTTGATCTCAGGCCTGGTTCGCCAACTGGCTTTGGCTGAATTGCTATAATGCGCTTGTTTAAATGCCGGATCAGAGAGGTAACCAGCAAATTTAAAACAGGTTCCACCAATTTATTTCTGTCGTGTAGTTCTGGGAGTTTTAGCTTTAGGTAGGGCGGCGAGTCTACGCTGGCCATGCCATTTTTGGTGGAAAAGTTGTTGTAGTTCTGGCACGGTTTTCAGGTTGCTATTAGCAAACAACATTATATGAAAAAGCAAAGGAGCCGCAATCTTTCCGACCCCACATCCGCCAACTCCCACAACGTTAAAACCCCTGGTAGCAGGGTTCCAAGGCTCCTGCCAAAAATTAAGAGGTACATCTATACAGAAAAAGACCTTGGCGAGGACATGCTACATATGGGCATGACCGCCGCAACCTATACAGCACTCAGTGCGTCTTTCTAAAAATATTTTTGGAGACCTAGGGCTGGAGATGACTGCCCAGGCTGTCTACATCTTCGTCATCTACATCAGGTAATTTCTCTAGTTGCGCTTTAGCAATAAAGTACCCACCAATTGCACTCATCAACCCGATGAGCATCAGGCCCAGAAGATTGTCGGTCCCAAGCAACATGGCTGCCAGCACCAGGCCAAGGAGTTCCGAAACAAACCAGCATAAAATGGTAATGCCTTTCCACTTCAGTGGCCGCTCTCCCTTGGTGATGGCTAGTCTGCCCATCTGCCTGCAGAGAAATATAAGAGCAAAAATTTCGATCATGATAACGGTTGTAAAGAGAAACCTTATACTAAGGCAATATCAAAATTTACCAGTTGTACAAACTCCGCAAGGCGGACGTCTATATCCTCTTTGGTAATTTCTTTCATGCGCTCGGGGCCGAATTTTTCTACACAAAAACTTGCCATGGCGCTGCCAACAATGATAGCTGTTTTCATGTTTTCGAAACTGATGTCTTTGGTTTTGGCAAGGTAGCCGATGAAGCCACCAGCAAAAGTATCGCCTGCGCCGGTTGGGTCAAAAACTTCTTCAAGCGGAAGTGCGGGTGCAAAAAACACATCGCTTTTATGAAATAGCAAAGCGCCGTGTTCTCCCTTTTTTATGATCAGGAACTTAGGCCCCATGGTTAAAATTGCTTTGGCTGCTTTTACCAGAGATACTTCTCCACTCAGTTGTCTCGCCTCGGCGTCATTCACCATCAACACGTCAACTTTTTTAAGCACTTCGTTCAAGTCGTTTAACGCAATGTCCATCCAAAAATTCATGGTGTCCATTACGATCAACTTTGGCCTTTCCCTCATTTGATCTATCACACTCATTTGGAGTTTCGGCATAAGATTCCCGAGCATTAAAAATTCTGCACCCTGGTAACTCTCTGGTACAATCGGGTTGAAATCTTCCAGCACATTAAGGTCTGTTACCAACGTATCCCTGGTGTTCATATCAAGATGATATTTTCCACTCCAGAAAAAAGATTTTTTATCGGCTACTACTTCCACACCTTCTGTTTGCACACCACGGCTTTGTAGTTCAGCCATTTCTTCCTGGGGAAAATCATACCCTACAATAGATATTTGTTGCACCGGCACTATAAAATTGCTGGCTGCATAGGCCACATATGTAGCCGATCCGCCTACTATTTTATCTACTTTGCCAAAAGGAGTTTCAATTGCATCGAAGGCCATGGTACCTACAGTAATGAGAGACATAATTTGAAGTTTTGTGTGCTGATTTTTTTTGCGCAGCAAAAGTAGCGGATTATGTTGAATAGCCAACAGCAATCAACCTTTGTAAGATTGCAAGAGTAGAAGCACGAGAATAGTTGCCTAGAAATAATGGCGAGGATGCAGGGCACTTACGGGTTTTAAAGCACTATAGCCATTGGATGCCGGACTTAAACGGTCCTATTTTTGTAATTTTGAGGCCATGTTATTGCAAGTTCATCCGGAAAACCCTCAGCCAAGACTCATTAAGCAGGTAGCAGAATGCCTGCTGGATGGCGGCATTATTGCCTACCCTACAGATACCATCTATGGTTTGGGATGCGATATTTTTCAGCCAAAAGCAGTGGAGAAGATCTGCAAGTTGAAAGGGGTAGATCCGGCCAAAGCCCAGCTGTCTTTTATTTGCCGTGACCTTAGTCACTTGAGTGATTATACCAAGAGTATTAATACACCTTTGTATCGCCTATTGAAGCACTATCTTCCCGGGCCTTTTACTTTTATTTTGCCAGCGAGCAAGCAGGTGCCTAAAATATTGCAAAGTAAAAAAAGCACTATTGGTCTGCGGGTGCCAGAGAACATCATATGCCAGCACATCCTGGAAGCATTAGATCATCCCCTGCTAAGTACTTCTCTGCCCGGCGATATGGTGGAAGAATATACAGACCCGGAAATAATCCAGGACCGTATTGGTCATATTGTAGATTTTGTTATTGATGGTGGTATTGGCGGCATGGTGCCGAGTACCATTGTAGACTGCACAACAGATGACTGGATGGTGACGAGGCAGGGTTTGGGAGAGTGGTTGGAAGGGTAGGTCAAAAGTCGAAAGCCAAGAGGTGAGAGGTGAGAAGTGAGAAGTGAGAAGTGAGAAGTGAGAAGTGAGAAGTGAAAAGTGAAAAGTGAAAAGTGAAAAGTGAAAAGTGAAAAAGAAAAGTGAAAAGTGAAAGATACTTAGCAAGATAAGTCTTCCGCAAAGGGTTTGTAAAATGAACTGTGTCAAAAAAATATTTTAGTCTAGTAAAAAAGAGGCGGTGCGGCTCCATCCACAGAGCAAGTGCC
>JAYTBG010000191.1:0-4432 GCA_043737055.1 Chitinophagaceae bacterium
TACGCTAACAGGCAAGGTAAAAATGAAGGTAGCGGCCGAAACGCAGCATGGTGCGAGAATAAGACTGAAAGGCAAAGGATTTCCTGTATATAAAAAAGACGGTGAGTTTGGCGACCTATACGTTACTTACGAAATAAAATTACCAACCAACCTCACTAAAGAACAACAGAAGCTGGTGGCCGAACTTGCGGACCTTGACCATTCAGCCGGGCAGTAAGAGGCTAAGCCTATACTTCTTTTGGTACTTGCAAATTTAATTTCAGGTCGTTTATGTCCAATTCTCTTTCTGCGTCTTTAATTACACCATTGGCAAAGTCTCCCTCTTTGTGCAATCTGAGCAAAAGGTTGCGTTGAAATTTGCTGATCTCCAATTGTGCCTTTAACATGTCATTAGGCTCGGAGGGAACGGGTACTTCTTTCGATCTTGCCATTTTTTGATGACGTCTATGCTCTACCGTGAGTTGTCGAATAATGCTGTCGTATTTCTTCTTGAGCGTTACTTTCACATCCCCGTTGTCTACAGGCATATCTTGTTCTACAAAGTTAAGGGTGCTTGTTGCCATATACAATTGAAGCTCTCTTTGCTCATGTGCGCCGTCATCGGCAGGCTCTATGCGTAGCCAGCGGATGAGCAGCGGCAGCGTAAGACCCTGCACCACCAGGGTAACAAAAATAACTACGAAAGCAAGGAAGATGATGGAGTCTCTTTTAGGAAAGGGTTCCCCATTGGCCATTACCAAAGGCAAAGCGAGTGCAGCGGCCAACGAAATAACTCCTCTTGTGCCTGTCCACGCAACCAACAACACGTTCTTCCAGGTATTCTTGCTCGCCTCATTTTCAGCAACACTAAGGGTATGCCCGCTATTTTTTTCAAAAATGCGCTGGATGTTGGCCCCTGCAAACACCCAAATAATTCTGACAACAATAGTCACCAAACTTATTAGAATTCCGTAGCCCAAAATTTCTTCTAAGGGATAGCTGCCCATGCCCCGAACGATGGCTGGCAACTGCAGCCCAATAAGAATAAATACAAAGCCCTGCATTAAAAAGATAAGGGTATCCCACACCAGCCTTGTGCGCATGCGGGTTTGGTAAGAAAAAACTTCCGGCGATCGCCAGGACATTACAAGGCCTGTACTTACTACAGCCAGCACACCAGACATGTGAAAATATTCTGCTGCATGGTAAGATATAAACGGAGCGAGCAGGGTAAGACTCGTTTCTACAACAGAATTGTTTTCGATTCTTTTATGCGCTGCCACAAAAATATAACCGGTTGCTACGCCAATGATAATACCTACAATTGCTACCATTAAAAAGCCAAGACCAGCTTCCCAAAATACAAATGCTCCAGTGCTCACTGCGGCTACTGCATAACGATAGGCAATTAATGCCGAAGCGTCATTCACAAGACTTTCTCCTTCTAGTATTGTCACCACTTTTTTATGCAAGCCCATGCCCTTGATTATACCCGAAGCCGCTACCGCATCGGGCGGAGATATGACGGCACCCAACACAAAGGCAAGCGGCCAGGTAAAACCCGGTATAATATAATGAGCTGTGACTGCCACGGTCAGCGTAGTAAAAAACACCAGGGAAATGGCAAGGGCCGAGATGGGCCTGATAGATGTTTTAAATTCGTGCCAGGACGTTTTGTAGGCCGCATCATATAATAAGGGAGGAAGAATGATAAAAAAAACCACATCCGGATCAAGGGCAAGCTCTGGCAGTCCAGGCGCAAACCCTATGATGAGACCAGCAGCAAGTAGCAAAATGGGGTAAGGGAGTTTTCTTCGGTTAGTTATAGCAATCAGTATAATCATGACTGCCAGTATAAAAACGACGATCTTAAAATTTGCCATTCGGTAGACTTAAGTAAGCGGAAGCCTTGTTTAGTTTGAACAATGCATACCAAAATTAAACCAACATCGGGCTGCGGAGGAGAAGCGTAAAACTTTCACTGCATTGCCAGCGATAAAAATATTCTTTTGTAAGTGCTAGCTTGCTGCCGCCAGTTCTTTTTGTAATATCAAAAACTCCAATGGCTTTAGATGCTTGCCAGTGAGTCCATCTTCTACAAAAGGTTTCCGTTCACCCGTCTCCTCGTAGCCATTTCGCTTATACCAGTCAATCAGCTCGCTTCTTAGTGAGATAACGCTCATATAGATAATGTAGTAATTTAGCGTAAGAGCATATTCTTCTGCTGCACGCAGTACATGTCTGCCGATGCCCAACCCTTGCAACTGAGGATTTACGCTAAACATACCAAGATAAATTTTGTCGCCATGCTGTTGCAGGTTTACGCAGCCCACTATATTGTTCTCGGTGTCATTATATTTTAAAAAAACACTTCCCTCCTGTTGCATTATTTCCTGCAGGTTATTATCATCGGTGCGTACATCTCCCGCTATAATATCGGCCTCCGTGGTCCATCCCTTTCTGGAGGAATCACCGCGGTAGGCACTGTTTAGTAAATTTTTAATTGCTGTAAGGTCTTGCAGGTTGGCAAGTGCAATAGATGGATTAGAAAATAAAGGCATTGTTAGCATCTTGCTGTTTTGGTTACAAATCTATATAAATACCACTACCGAAGCGGGGTTGTGCAAGAGAAGAAATGATATTGCCATTAGCGAAGGCTGAATGTTCATACAATTTTATTGGCACATCCACATATCATTGTTTAAACATTGTATATTTGTTTTTTACCAGGAGCTCCTTAACATGACCAATAACAAACCCGGCGATATTAAAAGCAAACTATCCTTAGTGTTCGCCACTGCTGTGTTCGCATCATTTTTTTTCCCCTGGGTAAAATGGAGTGCTATCATCGTATCTGCAAAAGATATGGCTACAGGAAATTTTTACAAGCTTTCAGAAGCAGGGTTCGGGCTAACGAGTCCTTTCCCGGCAATAGACTTTGCAAACGCAATTTTTTGGCTTATTCCTGTGTTGGCACTTTGCTCTCTTTTGCTGGTATTTTTTAAAAAAACCTACCCACAATTTGCTGGGGCTTTTGCCGGAGCACTCGTGCTCGGTCTGGGAGTTGTATATGCCCTCTTTACCAATGAGCTCACCATGTTCGATCCGGCAATACAAGTACCCGGGGCACTACAGGTTTCTTTTTTTGTTGCAATTGGCGCTGCCATCGGATTAATTTTATGCAGTTGGAACCAAAAATGGGCGTTGAAAGTTTTTTTTACTTTGGCACCCTTAACGCTTGCGTACGTTGCCTTTGGACAAATAAAAAATAGCCAGCTAACAGAAAAAGTAGCTGCCACCAACACCTTAAAAGCAGCTTACTCTATTGAAGCCTTGCAATTAATTCAGGAATTTGTAGCAGCCGATAGCAGTGCCAACGCCAAATACCGGAAGCAGATTATTGAAGTGCAAGGCGTCATTTCAGAACTAAATGCTAAAGATTCTTCTGCCACACTTAGCATGGCAGACAGCACTGGTTCTTACGTTATCTTCGACTTTGAGAAAGAGCAAGCCGTTAAAGTTAAAGACTTTAAAGAGGGTGACCGCATATCTGTAAAAGGTTTGTGCAGTGGTAGTATTTTTAGCGAAATCATGGGTACACAAACCATCTCTTTTAAACAAGCCATTCTTAACAATAAAAACTAAACGTTTATTAAAATGAAGACATCTACATTCCTTTTTGCTTTGCTGATCTCTAGCACCGGGCTTTTTGCACAGGCAAAAAAAACAACTTCAGCCACTATTAGCTTTGATGCTTCTACACCAGCAGACGATGTTGCCAAAGCAGAAAATAAAACAGTGATAGCTGCACTAGATCCAAAAACCGGTGTTGTGCAATTTGAAGCAGCCGTAAAAAACTTTGCATTTGAAAACAAAAAAGTAGAAGAGCATTTCAACGCAGAAAGGTGGCTGAACTCAGAGAAGTTTCCTAAGTTTAGTTTTAAAGGAAAAATTGATAATCCAGCTAAAGTAAATTTTAAAAAAGATGGTGAGTACACCGTTTCTGTAACCGGGGATCTCACCATTAAAGAAACCACTAAAGCAATTACCGCTCCTGCTACCATTACCATCAAAGGCGGAAAAATTAGCAGCGTTGCTAATTTTAGCGTAAACCTTCCAGATTTTGGTGTAATGGCTGATGATAAAAAAATCGCAAAAAATGCAAAAGTGAGTGTATCTGCAGAATTAAATTAGTCGATCAACCCACTTTGAAATTGTAAAATGCCGGCCAACGCCGGCCTTTTTTTTACCCAAAAATTTTTTAGTTTATAAACAAAGTAGTTGTTTGATCATTCTCATCATGGACTTAACCATTTTAATTACTAATTTGAAAGAACAAAATAGCTTTTATGAACCAGGAAATTATAAACCTCTACGACGAGTATACCCACAAGCCATTGAAAAGAAGTGAATTTTTGCGGCGCCTGGTAGTGCTCACAGGAAGCACCATGGC
>JAYTBG010000192.1:0-10413 GCA_043737055.1 Chitinophagaceae bacterium
AAACCCTGTTACAGGTGCATTAGGCAAAAGATTCGCTGCACATTTACTACGTAGATGTACGTTTGGCGCTACAAAAATTCTCATAAATATTTATGCGGCTAAAACTGCGCAACAAGCTTTGGATGAGCTTACGGCTATTGTGCCCATTACCACAAAACCTATAGATCATCTTACCAATCAAACATGGGTAGATAATTTTCAGGTGGCTAACGTAAACAGTGAGGATTTTTATTTAAAAAAATATGTTGTTGGCTGGTGGCTGGATAATGGGCGCAGAGATAACACGATCTTTCATAAAATGATGCTTTTTCTTCACCAGCATTTTGTTACCATTTATGAAGATGTAACATCTGAACATTATTACGACTACCTGAAACTACTGGAGTATTATGCACTGGGTAATTACAAAATCCTGGCTACCAAAATGACGCTGGATAACTCGATGCTGTTTTATCTTAATGGTACAGAAAACAGTAAAAACAATCCCAATCAAAATTATGCACGTGAGTTTTTTGAGTTATTTACCATAGGCAAAGGGCCGCAAATATCTCCTGGAAATTACACTCATTATACAGAGGCAGACATACAGCAGGCGGCCAAATTGCTCACTGGTTTTAAAATGAACTGGCAGAACAACAGCGTAAAAGATGCAGACACAAATATTAGATGTGGCAGCCCCGAAACCTGGGATCATGATACAGGAAATAAAACATTCAGCACGGCTTTTAGTAATACCGTAATTGCAGGCAGCAGCACCGTTGCTGGCATGCGTACAGAACTTGCGCAGTTTGTAGATATGATATTTGCTAAAGATGAAACCGCTAAAAACATCTGCAGAAAACTTTACCGGTTTTTTGTTTCTTATGATATTACTGCAGAGGTAGAAACAGATATTATTATACCGCTTGCGGCAGAATTAAAAACCAATAATTATGTGTTGCTGCCCACCATAAAACGACTGCTTATGAGCCAGCATTTTTATGACGCAGACGATAGCATTGCCACGGATGAAAATATTGGTGCAATGATAAAATCACCGGCCGATCTGCTGCTTGGCACGATGCGTTTTTATAATATTCAGCCACCCAATGCTACAACACAAACCAAAGAGCACTACCAGGATTTTTGGACAGATACTGCCCAGGATTTTTTTATGAGCAGCAGCGGGATGACGCTTTTTTCTCCCAACAATGTAGCCGGGTACAAACCTTATTACCAGCAGCCGGATTATGATAAATTATGGTTCAATGCTTCTACCCTGATTACCCGGTATAATCTTCCGGAAATGTTGCTCACCAATAAAAGAAAACTAAGCTGGGGCGATTTTTATGCACAGATAAATGTTCTGGCCTGGGTGCAAATACCCGACAACTGCTCTGACCCGGGAGATGGTAACCTTGTTGTAAGGGATATGGTAAACTATCTTTTTGCCGAAGAGCCACAGGGAACCCGTTATACTTATTTTTTAAATATCCTCCTTGGTAACCTCAGTTTACTCAACTGGCGTATGGAATGGAATAGATATCGCAATACCGGCGACAGTGTTTCTGTAAAACCGCAATTAGAAAAACTCTTTAAAGCTGTTTTATATTCTCAGGAATTTCAGTGTTTTTAAAATCAAAAAATATCTTATAAAATAACTGCTATGAAAAGACGTAAATTTTTAAAAGATTCCATTATTGCGGGTGGCATTCCGCTGATATTAAATAATATTCCATTAAGGGCTTTTGCAGATTTTGGCCCGTCCACCAATATAGATTGTGCTGCTATAAAGGAACGGGCAATGGTTATTATACAAATGGAAGGTGGGAACGATGGATTAAATACCATCATACCAAAAGCTCAATACAGTATTTATAAAAACAAGCGGCCCATAATAGCCATCCCCGATACCGGTATAAATGCATTCATCAATTTAGACAACACATTGTCAGCAGATAAACAGGTGGGCCTTCATCCTGCTATGACAGCTTTTAAAGATTTGTATGATGCAGGAAAATTAAATGTGATGCATGGCGTGGGTTATGCCGATAACAACCGCAGCCATTTTAAAGCCACCGATTTATGGCTCACCGCAGGCGATGTTACTCCCCCCCTTTTTGATTTATCATCTGGCTGGATGGGAAGGTACCTCGATCATTCTTACCCGGGTTTAATAAACAGACCCAATGCTAATATGCCCGACCCGCTTGCACTGGAACTGGGTGCTACCAGTGGTTCGCTTGGTTTTAAAACGGATGGAGGACAGTTTACTAATATCCTACTAACCGGCGATGCAGGAAATTTCAGCACATCCGTTGCAGGTATAGGCGGGCCTCCCACTGATCCTTTTCCTGCTTCGCAAATGGGCAACCGCCTAAGCTATGTACGGGATATAGAATTAAGTATAAATGCTTACAGTGCCCGTGTTACCAATACTTATAATGCAGGCAGCAACTTAGCCACTTATCCTGCCAACTCCTGGCTGGCATACCAATTAAAAACGGTGGCCCGTATTATTAAGGGCGGTAGTAAAACAAAAATATTTATGGTGCATATAGGTGGCTTTGATACACACAATGCACAAAGCATTTTAAACAGCCCTACCACTGGCCAGCATGCCAATTTACTAAAAGACCTTGCCGACAGTGTAAAGGCATTTCAAACAGATTTACAGTTATTAAATATAGAAGATAAAGTAATTACGGCCACTTTTACAGAGTTTGCCAGAACGCTTGATGAAAACGCCAGCCGCGGTACAGATCATGGTGGAGTAAACAGCTTGTTTATAATAGGAAAAGGCGTAAGACCCGGAATGAGCGGCAATCCTATTGATCTTACGAATGTGGTAGATAAAGGAGTGGTAGATCTTCAATTTGATTACCGAAGGGTGTACACGGCCCTGTTGCAGGATTTTTTAGGTGCAGGAAATACGGCATTAAATGCAGCTATGCTCAGTAGTTTTCAATCGCAAAAACCGAATATAATTAATGAAACTGCTAAGGCAGATCCGTCCTGCTATATTAATGTAGTGCTGCCCGTAGCACTTACCGATTTGCAGGCTGTATTGGAAAACGATGGCACCGTAACCATAAAATGGAAAACACAGCAGGAAATAAATACCAGCCATTTTATGGTAGAGAAAAGTGATAGCGCCGGTTTGTATGAAGATGTAGGCAGGGTAAATGGTTATGGCAATTCTTCTTTATCAAGATCGTACACGCTAAACGATGCCACACCATTTAAAGGAATCAATTTATACCGGCTAAAGCAAGTAGACCTTGATGGCAATTTTGCCTATTACGGCCCGGTAGCTATCAAGGTAAAAACAACAGGAAAAACAATTTTAACTGTAGGGCCAAATCCTGCTGTTTCTTATTTTAATATTAGTATGCAATCGCCGCTGCAAACCAGGGCAAGTGTAGTATTATATGATTTACTTGGACATGTACTTGCCAAGTCGCAGCACAACGTGGCCAAGGGAGACAATCTTTTTAAAATTCCAGTTTATAAATTTGCTAAAGGACAAATCATTGTTTTAATACAAACAGACACAGGCGCTAAACATACACAGCAGCTTATGCTGCAATAATTATTATTGGTATCATTTGGGCCAAATTGATAGATAAAGTGGGTTGCAAACAGAAAAAGAACCTGGCAGGTTATTTTTCACGTTTAGGCTGGTCGGATTTTTACCAAACAACTATAGATCAAAGCAGTTAAAAAAGTCTGCCAAAGTAATAGCTGAGTTAAGTACATCGCTTTTTTATTAGGATATGCTCTATCAATTGAAAGTCTTTGTTATGAACCCTAAACTTAAATAAGATAGGTACTTTAGCAATAAAGCTGGTCTCTATACCGCACCCTCCCAAAATTTTAAGCGCTACATTTGCGCCATGGAAAACATGCCCGAAATAAATACCTGGTTGCAAAAACTAAAAATCGATTCTTTAAATGCAATGCAGTTAAAAGCCATTGAATCTATTACCCAAAACGATGAACTTATCTTACTCTCGGCTACCGGCTCCGGCAAAACGCTCGCTTTTTTAATTCCAATTTTAGAATCGTTGGATGCTGACCTGAAACTTTGTCAAGCCATGATTTTGGTACCAAGCAGGGAACTTGCTCTGCAGATAGAATCGGTGTTAAAGCAAATGCAGACTGGTTTTAAAGTTACCTGTTGCTATGGCGGTCATAAAAGGGAAATAGAAGAAAACAACCTGGTGCAGCCCCCGGCCATTGTAATTGGTACGGCCGGACGAATGGCAGATCATCTCAGGAGAAATAATATCGACCTGAGCCAGATCAAGTTCCTCGTACTGGATGAGTTTGATAAAATTCTGGAGCTTGGCTTCCTGGAAGAAATGGAATATATCATTAAATCACTTCCTGCGGTACAAAAGAGAATGCTCACGTCGGCAACCTATACAGAAGTAATCCCGGACTTTGTAAAAATGGAAAATCCCGTGACCCTCAATGAATTATCTGCTACTGGTATTGCTGCAGATGTGTTGAGAATCAACACGCTGTTTTCTGCAAATAAAGATAAACTTGATACACTATTTCAGCTGATCTGCTACATGGGCAATACTTCGACTATTGTATTTTGTAACCATCGGGATGCTGTTGAAAGAGTTAGCAATTACCTGAAAGACCAGGGCATTGTGAACGTTTTTTACCATGGTGGTATGGAGCAGCACGAGCGTGAAGTGGCTTTGTGCAAGTTTCGCAACAGCAGCGCCGACATCCTCATAACAACCGACTTAGCCAGCCGAGGGTTGGATATAGCCAATATTCGCAACATTATACATTACCACATGCCTGCAGACGAAGCGGCTTTTACACATAGAAACGGCAGGACTGCCCGGATGAATACCACAGGAAACGTTTACGTTGTATATGCAGAAGACGAGACGCTGCCCCGCTATATTAAAGAAAACTCTGCCGGGTTTGAAATGCCTGGTAAACTTACCCTTCCGGAGAAACCAAAATGGAGCACCCTGTTTATTGATGCAGGAAAAAAGGATAAGATCAATAAGATGGACATTGTGGGATTCTTATCGCACAAGGGAAATCTTAAAAAAGATGAGATCGGACTGGTAGAAGTAAAAGATTTCACTGCTTTTGCCGCTATCCGAAAGTCTAAAGTAGACCAGGTTCTAAAGATGGTAGAAGAAGAAAAAATGAAGAATAAAAAAGTAAAGATAGCAGTGGCTAAGTAGTAAACGAGTTGGTTAGTTTACTAGTGAATTAGTAGATTAGTTTATTGATTGTTACGGGAGGATTTACTTGGTGGATTGATTAGTTAGTTTATTAGTAAATTGATTAATCAATCCACTTTTTTAATTGCTTGAAATAGAGGAAGATAATAACAGGACTGCTGTCAGGGTCTTTTACGATTTGGAGGTTTGGAAGAAGTCACGTGAACTAAGGAATAAAATCCTGGAATTAATTATTCATTTTCCTTCTGAGGAAAAAATTTGGCGTGTCGGAACAAATGAAACGGGCTTCAAGGTCTATACCGGCCTGTATTGCTGAAGGTCATGGACGATTTACCTACAAGGACCACCAAGTGCATTTTTGGATGATTGCTCCAGGCTCGTCTACTGAATTATTGAATCATCTTACATTGAAGAAGTGATGAAAATGCTGAACGGGTATATTGCATATTTGAGAAAGCAGTAGCCGCTTTAGGTAACTATCTCATTAGTTATTTAGTCCATTTGTAAATTAGACACCTGGTTAGTTCTAAATTGGGCCAGCGTTGCCGAAAACGGCAAAATTTTTTAGCTGAAAACTAATCTACTAATCTACTAATCTACTAATCACTAATCACCAATCTGCTAATCAACTAATCCCCTAACGTCTATTTCTTCATGTACATCACTTCCTTCACCAGCTTCACCGTACGGGCAATATCGGGGAGATAAAGTGCCACAAGGTTTGGGGCATAATGCATGGGCGCATCAGCAGAGCAAATTCTCCGGATTGGCGCATCCAAATAATCAAATCCTTCTTTTTGTATGCGGTAACTAATCTCTGAACTGATAGATGCAAAGGGCCATTGCTCTTCTACTATTACCAACCGGTTGGTTTTTTTCACACTTTCTAAAATAGTAAACCAATCCAGCGGGCGGATGGTAGCCAAATCAATCACTTCTGCTTCAATACCTTCTTTGGCCAATTCTTCAGCAGCGCCGAGTGCTACTTTCATCATTTTATTAAATGAAACGATCGTTACATCTTTTCCTTCTCTTTTAATGAACGCTTTGCCGATAGGTAAAATATATTCTTCTTCAGGCACTTCACCTTTTTCACCATACATTACTTCACTTTCCATAAAAACAACCGGATCGTCATCCCTTATTGCTGCTTTCAATAAACCTTTTGCATCATAGGGATTACTCACTGAAATAACTTTCAAGCCCGGAATATTCGCATACATACTTTCAAATGCAGTGGAATGCTGGGCACCCAACTGGCCGGCACTTCCATTTGCACCCCGAAAAACAATGGGGCAACCCACCTGTCCGCCACTCATGGCCAGCATTTTGGAGGCTGTATTCAGGATCTGATCCAATGGCAAAACTGCAAAATTCCAGGTCATATATTCCACAATAGGACGCAAACCATTTTGTGCCGCACCTACGGCAATAGCTGTGAACCCAAGTTCGGCTATGGGAGTATCAATCACTCTTTTATCCCCAAATTCTTCCAACATTCCCTGGCTCACTTTGTAGGCTCCGTTGTATTCTGCAACCTCCTCTCCCATCAAAAACACCCGCTCATCCCGTCTCATTTCTTCCTGCATTGCTTCTCTTAAAGCTTCCCTAAAGGCTATTTGTCGCATGTTGGTTTATTTGTTTTATTTGTTGGAATGCAAATTTATTCTATAACGGTCATATGAGCAAATATCTCAGTACTAAGTACTAAGTACTGAGATTCTCAATCACCATAGCACTCGCTCCACCCCCACCATTGCATATACCTGCAGCACCATAGCGTGCATTGTTTTGTTTAAGTACGTTGATAAGTGTGACAATAATTCTCGATCCGCTGCTACCCAGGGCATGGCCAATGGATACAGCACCACCATTCACATTTACTTTGGCAGGGTCTAATTTCATACGGCGACTATTTTCAATCCCCACTACCGCAAAAGCTTCGTTGAGTTCCCAGTAGCTAATGTCTTCCATTTGCAAGCCTGCTTTAGCCACAGCTTTTGGTACAGCAAGCGATGGTGTTGTAGTAAACCACTCGGGTGCCTGCTCCGCATCTGCATAAGATAAAATTTTAGCAATGGGTTTTAATCCAAGCTCTTCAGCTTTTTCTTTGCTGATGAGCACTACCGCAGAGGCACCATCATTCATGGTAGATGCATTGGCAGCAGTTACGGTTCCTTCTTTTACAAAAGCTCCTTTAAGCTCGGGTATCTTATCAAATTTTACGTTGAATGGTTCTTCATCTGTTGCAAACACAACAGGCTCTCCCTTGCGCTGCGGAATTTCTACCGGCACAATTTCATTGTCAAATTTGCCGCTGTTAATAGCAGCCTGGCTACGCTGGTAACTTGCAATAGCAAATGCGTCCTGCTCTTCACGACTTACTCCACACTGGGTGGCACAAAGTTCCGCAGCATTCCCCATCGCTTTGCCGTCGTACACATCAGTAAGTCCATCCTTTGCCAAACCATCTATAAGGTTCACATTACCATATTTATTTCCCCAACGCATGCTGTCCGAATAAAATGGCACATTGCTCATACTCTCCATGCCACCTGCAATTACAATATCGGCATCGCCTAGCAAAATACTTTGAGCCCCAAGAGCAATGGCTTTCATACCGCTTGCACACACTTTGTTAATGGTGCTGCAGTTTACCTCGTTGGGCAAACCTGCAAATTTAGCGGCTTGCCTTGCAGGGGCCTGTCCAAGATTGGCCTGTATCACACAACCCATCAAAACATCATTCACTTGTTCCGGCTTTACACCGGCCTTTTCTAAAGCACCTTTAATTGCAATGGCGCCAAGCTTTGTGGCGCTAAAATCTTTCAGAGAGCCTCCGAAACTACCCGTTGGCGTGCGAACCGCAGCAAGGATATACACTTCTTTCGTCATAAAATATTTTAAAATGGCTGAATCAATGGGTGCAAAGGTAGCTCATAACTATGGAGAGAGAAACGCTCCAACAGAACATTATGCTGGCCTCATTATTACAAGCTGTATTAACATCCTAGATGGTTTAGGCTTGAGAGATCCCTTCATCTACCGCAGGTAGCGGCAACAGGTTTGTGATTCCAGGCGCATTGTGCCATAAAGCCCTTTTTAATGAGTCCGAAGCAGTACCAACCCTTCGTTTGTCAGAATATCGTTAGCTGTGGAAAAACAGTGGAGGTTAGTTACACTTAAGTTTTAACTTTGCTGAAATAAAAATTTAACAATATGAAAACAGTCCTACAGAAATGTGTACTCTTCCTGATGGCTTTCTCCATCTTTGGTTCCAATCTTTTAACAGCTGCAGTTCCGGGTTCTGCTGCATTGCCCGTGAGCACCCCCTCCAACGAAACACCTGCACCTAACGTAAAGGAGGTTATGAATTCTTTCAACAATCTTTCCCGCAAGGAAAAGAAAGAAAGATTCAGAGAAGTAAAGAAAGAATTAAAAGAGTACAAGAAACTTAAAAAAAGTGGTGCAGAGCCTAGTACTAATACGGTGCTATTGGTTATCCTCGCTATCTTGTTGCCACCATTAGCGGTGTACCTGCACCAAGGCGAAATCAACAAAAAATTCTGGATCAGCCTCCTGCTGACTTTGTTGTTTTTTCTACCGGGCGTTATTTATGCGCTGCTTGTAGTATTGGGCGAAGCCTAAACAAACAATCTTTTACGAAATTACCAGCCGCTGCAGAAGAATCTGTGGCGGTTTTTTTATTGTACTCTGATCCTTGGATCAATCACCCGGTACAGCAAATCGGCCAACATGTTGATTACAATAAAAATAATGGCACTGAATAAAACAGCACCCATCACTACAGGATAATCTAGTTTTTCCAATGCATCAACCGTAATTTTTCCAATGCCCTTCCAGCCAAAAATGTATTCAATAAAGAATGCTCCCGCCAGCAGTTCCGCAAACCAACCTGTGATAGCGGTGATTACTGGGTTGAGGGCATTGCGTAAAGCATGTTTAAAAATCACCTGGCGTTTTGACAAACCTTTGGCATAAGCCGTTCTGATGTAATCCTGCGAAAGTGTGTCCAGCATAGCGCTCCGGGTAAGTTGTGTGATGATTGCCAGGGGCCTTATGCCTAACGTAAATGCCGGAAGTACGAGGTTTTTTAAGGCCAGGTATCGTTCGCCCGTTACTTCATCTATTTCATACAAACTGCCGGTTAAGTTTAGTCCGGTATAATCATGGAGTACGATCCCGAAAAAGTAGGCAACCAAAATCGCCATAAAAAAGGAGGGCGCAGAAATGCCTGCAATGCTTGAAAATACTGCCGTATTATCTATCCAGGTGTCTTTATAAATGGCAGACAACACTCCGAGCACTATACCGACCATGCAGGCAAAGAGCATAGCTGTAATGGCAAGCACGAGTGTGCCCGGCAGGGCTTCAGCTAAAACTGCGGTAGTGTTTTTTTTAGTTTGATAACTGCGACCAAGGTAGGGCACTTTGAGACCCAACTTCCTGGCTCCATCCCCCACAAAAAATCCGCTTAAACCTTTCTGCGAAATTTCTTCCTGGCTATGCATGGCGATTGGAGAAACATCGTTGAGGTAGTATAAAAATTGTTTCCAACGTGGCTCATCAAGGTGCAGATCTTTACGGATGTTATCCAAAGTTTTCTTATCTCCTGTTTGCCCAACAATCAATCTTGCCGGGTCGCCAAAGCCCTGGAACATGACGAATACCAACATCACTACCCCCAGCAGAACGAGTAGAGCGTAGAAGAGTTTTTTGAGAAGATAGGTCAAGATTTAATGGATAATTTGTTAATGGATAATTTGATAATTTTTAAAAGCGTTAAACCCCTCGAACGTTGAACTCCAAAACGTTGAACTTTTGAACGTTGAACCCTTGAACAACGCAAACCGTAAGGAAGTTACAAGTTTACTTCATCAAAATCCGCCCAACTCCATTTTTCCTGTACTACAGGGCCTTGCATTTTGTAAAGCACCATGTGGGTTCTGGCTGCGGTTTTAATAGCGGTGGCATCACAAGAAAAAACGGGTAACGGTCTGGCATTGCCGGCTGCACCATTGTACCGCAATTGGGCCGCTCCCCTATTGCTGGCAACCATGTAAAATGGAATATTTTTTACTGCAGCATCCTTCGCCAGCCGCAGGTCCTGTTCAAAATTTGCGGGCAAGGCTGACAAATCTTTAGCAATTAAAATGTAATAAATTCCAGGCTGGGTTAAGATCGCTTCTGT